>SOIK01000018.1 GCA_004377245.1 Sulfurovum sp.
AACTTTAGAGTAGATGACCAAGACTTTATAGAAGATCCATTTGGTATGAATGCCAGTCGTATGGAAGCTGATGTCAACATCATCATGACACAAAAATCAAATCTTTTAAATCTTAAAAAAGCCGTTCGCTCTGCAGGTGTGGAGATAAATGGTATCGTACTTAGTGGTTATGCTTCTGCTATCGCGACAATGGATGAAGATGAAAAAGAACTTGGTGTTGCAGTCATTGACTTGGGTGGACAGACAAGTAATCTTGTCATACACACAGGTAACTCTATCAGATATAATGACTTCTTAGGTGTGGGTTCAAACCACATCACCAATGACCTCTCTATGGCACTGCACACACCACTGCAAATCGCAGAAAATGTAAAAATACGTCATGGTAACCTCATAGAAACCAGTAATGAAGTCATAGAGCTTCCCATTATCGGTGACGAAGAAAACCGTAGTAGTGTCTCTTTAGAAATCGTTCATAGTGTTATTTTCTCTCGTGTTGAAGAAACACTTATGATTTTGGCAAAGTCTCTTGAGAAATCTGCACTCAAAGAGCAGATAGGTGCTGGTATCATCCTTACTGGGGGGATGACAAAACTTAAAGGCATTAGAGAATTGGCACAATCAATTTTCCCTGCTATGCCTGTGCGTATTGGTAAGCCAAGTGATATTGCTGGGCTGTTTGATGAACTTAAAGACCCTGCATTTTCAACAGTCATAGGTTTACTACTTTACAAAGCAGGTGAACATACGCAGTACGAGATAGATTTTCAACAAAGGTTGTTGCACTCTAAAACAGTGTATGAAGAAAGCCTCAATGACATCAAAATAGCAAATACCATCAATGAGGTAGAAGAAAATAAAGAGTCAAAACAAGAGAAGAAACAAAAAGGTGAATCTGATGATTCTGATTCATTCTCGTTTGACGATCTGCCAGATATCGGGAGTGAAAACAGTAACCCATTTAAAAAGTTGGCCAACTGGGCAAGGCAACTTTTTTAAATAGGAAACGTATTTAAACACATCATAAAAAGGGGGAAAACATGGAAGAGTTTGAAATCGACATAGTCGAAACAAAATGTCATACAAATGGTGCAAAGATAAAAGCAATCGGTGTCGGTGGTGGTGGTGGCAACATGATCAACCACATGATCAAAGAGGGGATCAACAGTATTGACCTTATCGTTGCCAATACAGATTCTCAAGCATTGGAGAGCTCACTTGCACCATACAAAATGCAACTGGGTATCAATGCTACTAGAGGTCTTGGAGCGGGTATGGTTCCAGACAAAGGTAGAGAAGCTGCTCTTGAAAGCTTTGAAGACATCAAAACAATGCTTGAGGGCTCTGACATTGTATTTATCTCTGCTGGTCTTGGTGGTGGTACAGGTACAGGTGCTGCACCTATCATTGCTCAAGCTGCTAAAGAGGTAGGGGCACTCACTGTTTCTATCGTAACAAGTCCTTTTAAATTTGAAGGTAGAAAAAGAACTAAACTTGCTAAAGAGGGTTTAGAAGAGCTTAAAAGAGAGAGTGATTCTATCATTGTTGTTCCCAATGAAAAACTTCTCTCTATCGTTGAAAAAAATCTCGGTATCAAAGAGAGCTTTAGAATGGTAGATGATATTCTTGCTCAAGCTGTAGGTGGCATCTCTAAAGTGATCTTATCACATGGTGACAATGACATTAACCTTGACTTTGCCGATGTGAAGACAGTTATGAGTCATAGAGGTCTTGCACTTATGGGTGCTGGATATAGTACAGGTACAAATGCAGCCTATGATGCAGCAAAAGCAGCTATTGAGTCTCCACTGCTTGACAATATCTCTATCGATGGTGCGATGGGTGTACTTGTACACTTTGATATTCACCCTGATTATCCTATCATGGAGATCGGTGAAGCAATGAGCATCATTGAAGAGAGTGCAGATGAAGATGCAGCTGTTATCTTTGGTACAACTACCAATGTAAATATGGATATTGATGAAGTTAGAATTACTATCATTGCAACCGGGTTTGAAGACAAGAATGCTATTGCTGAACCAACAGTTAAAAAACAAGAGTCGCTTCTAGGTACAAGCACTAGCAGCATCAATACTATTAGATCTGCAAACAGAATGGTTGTAGGTGGATACAATGGTGACAATGAGGATATTTTGGATGTTCCAACATTCCTTAGAAAACAAATGGACTAAACAAACCTTTTTTATGATTTAAAACAGAGAAACTCTTCTTTCTCTGTTTTCCCCTATCTTTTCCTCCCTTACTATTAACCATTTTTTGCTATTATTATTCAAATTTTTTGTTTAGGAAAAATGTATGAAATATATTAAAAAATTCTCCACCATAGCTACTGCTACTGGGCTTGGTGCCCTACTTGCTACAGGAATGACTGGATGTGGTGGTAACAACCAACAGCAGCAAGAAGAAGCACAAGCCAAAGGTGCTTTTGTCATCATTGAAGAGACTACCCCTGGCAGATACCAGATCAAAGATGAATTTCCAGCAGACGAGACACGTATCGTGCTTAAGAAGCTGGATGGTACAGAAAAGGTACTCACTAAACCTGAGTTAGATGCTCTCATTAAAGAGGAGGCTGCCAAAATAGACAACGGCACTTCCAATCTTACAAAAGAGCAAAATGCTCAAGTGTCACAACAGGGCGGTATGGGTTTAGGTGAGACTATCTTAGCAAGTGCTGCTGGGTATATGCTTGGGGCATGGATAGGGAGTAAGCTTTTTGGAAACCAAAACTTCCAGAACAACCGTAAAGCAGGATACAAATCTCCATCTACATACTCAAAAAGTCAAAATAGTTTTAATAAAACTAAAAAAAGTACCAGTTCTAAAAGAAGTGGTTTCTTTGGTGGTAAAAAAAGCTCTTCAAGAAGCGGTGGCTTCTTTGGTGGTTAAGCAATGTTAACTTTACAAAAAACCACAGCACTTGACACTGACTATCTTGAATCATTAGGCTTTGTATGGCATACAGACAGCGATGAAACATCTTACATCTCTGATGAACTTGTTGTTATCTCTGAATCTGAGGCAGAAGCATACTATGAAGCAACCAATGAACTTTATGATATGTATGTAGAAGCAGCCGAACATGTAGTAGAAAATGATCTTTTTCATGAGATAGGCATCCCTTTTAACCTTGTAGATGTTATCAAAGAGTCATGGGAAAATGATGTACATTGGCATCTTTACGGTCGTTTTGATCTTGCAGGTGGTATAGATGGAACGCCTATAAAACTTTTAGAGTTCAATGCTGACACACCTACAGCACTTTTTGAGACCGCTATCATCCAGTGGGCGATGCTCAAAAAAAACAACCTTGAAGAAGAGAGTCAATTTAATGCACTCTATGAAGCACTCGTTGACAACTTTAAAAGACTTGTAACACTTGAAGAAGATGTCTCAACTTTTGAAGAACGTTATGATGGATGGAAATTCCTTTTTACCTCTATCAAAGGTAACTCCGAAGAAGAGAACACAGTCAAACTTCTACAGCACATCGCTACTGAAGCTGGCTTTGAAACTGAATTTGCATACATAGATGACATAGAATTTTCAGATGAAGATGGCATTGTGTATAACGATGAAAGTTACGAACTCTGGTTCAAACTCATCCCTTGGGAAGATATAGCTTTAGAAGAGTCAGACCTGGCGATGCTACTTACAAACATCATCAAAAACCAAAAAGCCATCATCTTCAATCCAGCCTACACCCTACTTTTCCAAAGTAAAGGCTTACTCAAGATCCTATGGGACTTGTACCCCAACCACCCTCTTCTACTCGAAAGCTCTTTTGAACCATTAGAAGGTCAAAAACAGGTCAAGAAACCTATCTTTGGAAGAGAAGGTGGAAATGTTAGCATCCTCAATGAAGATGCCAGTACACTTGAAAGTATAGAAGGTGACTATGAAAACCATAAAATGGTCTATCAAGCTTACACAGAACTAGTAACAGATGCACAAGGTCTAAGCTACCAGGCAGGTGTATTTTATGCTTACGAAGCATGTGGACTCGGATTTAGAAAAGGTGGAAAGATACTGGATAATATGTCTAAATTTGT
>SOIK01000193.1 GCA_004377245.1 Sulfurovum sp.
CAATGATAATAGCAACTTCTTGAAACACTTAGTATTTGACACATCATCTGAATATTGAACTTATTATGATGTTCTTTTATACATGCGTACTTTACAGCGTTTCTATTTAAAGCATCAACGATTTAAACAGAATAGAGATATTATATAGCTGATTTTATTTTAGTGGTCACTCATTTCAATATCATTTAAGAGATAACTAAGATTTTGAAAGCCCATAATCTTATTATCTTGAGGATTGAAAAATCAAGAAAAACTGAAAAAACGTTTAAGAGCTGGGTGCAAGAGAGATAGCTAATATAATACAGCCGATTTAAGAGCATATAGCACATATTGTTACACCGATCAATATGAATTCACTTAAGTAAATTTTTAAGTATGTTGTAATTCTGTATAATCATGTTTATTATAAATTTACTTTAATATATAATTAAGTTACAATAAATATAAATTTTTTTAAATAGATATAGTATCTTAAACTATAGAGTTGGTTCTTATGAAAAAAATATCATTGCCGCATTTTAGCCTTAAAACATCTGTTTTACTTCCGCTAATGTTAGTTCTAGTGATTCTGATTTCAGGATTTATTTCTAGTTACATCCATCAAGAAAAAGAGTACACTGAGAAAGCTATAGGTGAGCAGTTTTTATCGGCAAAGCGTTTTTTCGATTCTGCCGTAAAAACAGATACTGAAAAACTTTCTACAGCACTGATGATTATATCTACTGATTCAAAGCTGAAGCGCGCCATGATGGTCGGCGACCGGGATACTTTACTGAAACAATCCAGCCCGCTTTTCAATACTCTTCGCGAAAAGTACGGTATTACCCACTTCTATTTCCATCGACCTGATCGGGTCAACTTTTTACGTGTACACCAGCCCGACCGCTACGGCGACAAGATCGATCGTTTTTCTGCACTGCAAGCAGAGGCAACGGGTGCGCCCGCATCAGCTTTAGAGACCGGTCCGCTAGGCCTTTTTACCCTAAGAGTCGTTTTCCCCTGGTATAAAAATGAGAAGCTGATCGGCTACTTGGAGCTGGGAGAAGAGATAGAGCACCTTTACAAGCGGATTAAAGATGTGATCAATCTCGATCTGTATGTCATTATAAATAAGCGAATTCTTTCTCCGAAAGATTGGGAAGCCGGCATGAAGATGCTGGGACGCAAAGCAGAATGGGACCTTATGCCGAAGTCAGTCATAGCTTTCACGACAGCAGCGGAAAGTAATGCGACAATACGCAAGTACCTCATGCAGAGTAGCGATCTTCAACAAACAATGGTAGAGTTATCGGAAGATGATCGTACCTTCCAAACCTACTCTTTACCACTTACTGACGCGGGCCAGACCGATCTCGAGATTGGTAAGATACTCTTTCTTCGCGATGTTACAGCCATAAAAAAACAAAGTATTCACCATATACTATTTACTGTCGGGCTGGGGATCGCTATCAGCGGAATGCTTCTTTTGTTCTTCTTTTTACTAACCCGTCGTGTAGAGCAGCAACTTGAATCTTCCAAGAAAGGCTTGGTACAGAGCGAAGCCCGGTTCCGCTCCCTGGTAGAAAGTTCGAGTGACTGGATCTGGGAAGTTGATGCAAATATGCGCTATATTTATACAAGCCCGAAGGTCGAAGAGATTCTGGGATACGAAGCAGATGAAATCATCGGGAAAACACCGTTTGATCTAATGCACGAAGAGGAGGCCGGGCGTATCGCAGAAGAGTCCACCGCTATTATAAAAGAAGGCCGTCCGTTTGCAGCTCTGGAAAATGCCAACCGGCATAAAGATGGCCGGATTGTGATCGTGGAGACCAGCGGCGTACCGATTATTGACGAAGAGGGAACGCTGATGGGCTATCGCGGTATTAATCGCGATATTACCGAGAGAAAGCACGCCGAAGAGGCACTTAAAAAAGCGACGGAGAGATTTGTTCTCCATTTTGAGCAAAGCCCTCTTGCCATCATTGAGTGGGACACTGATTTCAATGTTGCAGAGTGGAACCCCGCTGCTGAAAGAATCTTCGGTTACACCAAAACAGAGGCGAAGGGGCGTGCGGCCATGGATCTGATCATTCCCGAAAATATCAAAAGCCATGTGTCTGAAATATGGGCTGACATTTTGTCCGGAGAAGGCGGCTACCGCAGTACAAATAAAAATGTGACTAAAGAGGGGAATGTGATTCTCTGCGAATGGTATAATACACCTCTTGTGAATGATATAGGGCAAGTGATCGGGGTGGCTTCTATAGCCGAAGATGTGACTGAAAATAAGCGTACTGAACAGAAGATAACGTATATGGCGTACTATGATGCATTGACTGGGCTTCCCAACCGTACGTTGTTCAAGGAGCATCTAAAGCAGAGCTGTCGTACAGCTGACAGGAATAAACACTTTGTTGCTGTCTTATTTATGGACATTGATCACTTCAAAGATATAAATGACACTCTGGGACATCTGGTAGGAGATCTGCTTTTGCAAGCGGTATCTGCAAGACTAAAAGAGGGCTTTAGGGCCAGCGATACTATCTCACGCTTCGGCGGAGACGAATTTGCCGTGATCATCCCTGAACTGGCGTATGTCGAAGAGATCGAACATGTGGTACAGTCCGTTATTGATAGGTTCAAAGCCCCCTTTAATATCCAGGAGCGTGAACTCTTCGTTAGCTTTAGTATCGGATATAGTTATTACCCGCTTGACGACACTAATGCCGATAACCTCCTCAGAAATGCGGATACTGCAATGTACCGAGCAAAAGAGATGGGGCGAAACCGGCATCAGCGCTACAATGTTGAGATGACCGATCAGGCCAGTCTGAATCTGTCGGTGCAAAATGGTCTGAGGAGAGCCATCAAGGAGGAAGAACTTGTTCTTTACTATCAGCCGCAGATAGATCTCAATAGTGGCGTCATGACCGGCGTTGAAGCCTTGGTACGATGGCAGCATCCGCAAAAGGGATTGATACCTCCAGCTGAGTTTATCCCTGTTGCCGAAGAAACGGGCCTTATTATCCAGATAGGGGAATGGGTTCTTCGTACTGCCTGTAAGCAGGCTAAGGCCTGGCAGGAGCAAGGACTGCCAGATATCACTATGGCTGTGAATCTTTCAGCCCGTCAGTTTAGGGAAGATGGATTTGTGAAAAGTGTCATCAAGATCATTAACGAGACAGGACTCGAATCGAAGTACATCGAACTTGAGCTCACTGAAAGCATCTTAATGAAGAATATGAATTCAGTGAGCCAAGCTTTGGCTGATTTCAAAAAGGCAGATATCAGTCTCTCTCTTGATGATTTCGGAACAGGATACTCATCCCTAAGCTCTTTGAAACTTTTTCCGATCGACAAGATTAAAATCGATCGGTCTTTTATCAGAGATGTTATCGTGAATAAGAGCGATGCCAGCCTTGTCCGGGCCATTATTTCTATGGCCAGAGCACTAGAGCTCAAGACTATGGCAGAAGGTGTTGAAACCCAGGAGCATCTTGATTTCTTACGTGCAGAAGGGTGTGAGGAGGCTCAGGGGTATTTTCTAGGCAAACCAATGCCCTCCGAACAGCTTGAGGATTTCATGAAGAACAGATAAGTTTTTGGATATAGGAATGATAGTGTTATTTTGAACTCACAAGGGCCTCGTTTATTTTGCAATAGAAGTCAATACTTTTTTATCCAGTCAATATAAGACCTTTCCATTTAATAACTATAATGCTATCTCGTTCCACTTCTTCTAATGTGTTGTAATATATACATAGATATTGAAGTCAAAATAAACTATAATTAATCTAAGTAGATGTCACAAAAGAGGCTAGTATATGATTTTTGATTCATTAGATTTTTTAGAGGGTGTGGTGCTAGAAGATGTACCAAAACACTTTGGTTCTAAACGCAAATCACTAACAGAGAAAAGTCTAAAACGCTCCAATATGATGTTAAACCCTCTCAATCTCAAACACCTTAACCGTATGGATGAGAGTAATGCAGATATGATCACCCTTAACCTTGAAGATGCCATTGCACCGAGTCGAAAAAA
>SOIK01000209.1 GCA_004377245.1 Sulfurovum sp.
TACCAATTTCAAAGATAGGAAAAACTCACTATGGAGATACTGATGACTGGGTAGTAGGTTTTGATAATATGAAAATTAAAAATAAAAAAAGACGAACTCTTTATATATTTGTAAGTGTGCGTGGCGAGATAAGAGGTGCCAATTATACAGGTAACTAATGAGTAAAAATGATTTTACTGAAGTATATTTACTTGTCTAAAGACGAGTAAATATACTAGATAGAAATAATTATTCCGTAAGTTCTTCAAGAATATTTTTAATCTTATCGTGAGTTTCACGAACTGCTTTAACTGTCGCTTCATCTGTAATATCAAGGTCACTGATCCAGTTATCAATTGAAGGGAAAGCTATATGCGCTGCATCTTCATCTTTTTTCTTGTAAATAACAAGTGAAAAAGGTGCATAAGCACCGGCATCCGGATGATTTTTCGATACTGGGTAGATTGCATTAAATCTAATAATCGAGTAAGTGTCGAAGAAATCATAATCATCATGTTGCAGCTTGTAAGACTTTGGTATTAAAAAACCAACTGGTCCTAATTCACCTTCAAACTCCTCTTCAAAGCTATCTTTAGCATCTACATATGTGTCACCATCTTCAAGTTCAAACTCTATTGTAAACTCAGTCATTAATGGTTTTGAAGATTTAGTATTATGATTTACAGACAAATACTTGCCATTTGGTAATGCTTTATGAAGTGCTGTGTCTACAGCTTTAGCATACTCAATTAAATCCGGATCTGTTGCAGGAATTTTAGTGATTCTAGCCATACCAGCCAATGATAATGTAGAAATATTAATAGTGTTTTTTGCACCATCTTCATAAATTGACATTGATAAAGGTGTTATTAAACCAATTTTTGGATATTTTTTCATAAGTTTTGAAACTAACTTAGAGTTAGTAAATATTGCTAAGTTGTAGTTTTTATGATGAACTTTGCCATATCTTTTTGAAAAAATTGAATTCATATCATTATTGACATCAACAACTACACCACTGGCATTAAAAGCTTTTTCAATACTCTTGGCATTGATTGCACCCTTTGAGTTATCAACACTAAATATTTGAATATTTTGAGTTTCCGCTGCACAAACACTTGCCCCTAGTACTAAAAACGCACCTATAAAGACCTTTAAAATCTTTTTCATTATTATCCTTTAAATTAATATGATTGTATTTTACTATATATATTATTATATTATTATATTATTATAGAGCCACTTGCAAATTCAACTCAACCAACGAATATACCTCTTCAGTAATAGTAAAAATCTAAAAAAGTAGTCCTTAAATATCTATCTCATATATTACACCATTCTATACAATTTTTCTCTAAAAATCCTATTGTTAGATAGCTTTTCAGATAGTTTTGGTACAATAATTTTCATAGTTGGGTCTCTTTTCTGTTAAATTTTTAGGCTAAAAAATTAGGGGTACCCCTTGAGGGTATAACTTATTTGAAATTCTTTTCTACGTTAACACTTTAATTATCTGCTTTTTTGGTAATTTGCAAGTGGCTCTATACAATACTTTATTTCTAATACTAAAAAGGAAAAACAAATGATAAAAAAAACACTACTCTCTTTGGCGATCATAACACTTCTCTTTCCCTCAGTAACTACAGCGCAAGAGACAGAGCCCATAGATATTTATGAGTATATGAGGACAGCACTTGGTGGAGATTGGAAATTATCACCGGCTGAAAAACAGATAGATACTACAGATGCATATAAACATGAATATGTTTTACCTTTAGTCGGTACAGAAAGTACAGCAGTAGCCTACAAGCTTATCGGTTATGGTTCTACTATACAGGAAGATCTTCTCCCAAATAACAAAAAACAGATGGTAACAATGTACCATTGTGATGACTATATTGACTGTACACAAATATTGGCTACACACTACTGTACAAAAATGAATCAACCACAATTTATTATGGATCTTAAAAACTCTACAAAAGAGAAACTCATCTTTGATTGCAATATGGAGACTCAACTATGTAATTCATCTGAAGATCATATACATAAGATCATTTTAGAGTTTTCAAATAATGGCAAACATCTTAAATCATCTTACCTGGGATGGACAGATCAAAAACCAAATAAGAAAAATTCAATTTACCATTTTGATAAAAAGTAATTGGGAAAATATAAATTATTTAGTAGCAGATAGTTATACTTCTAGCAAAGTGGAAACAAAAAGAGTCCCAGTGACTCTTTACCCTACATCCCTTTTTCTTTTACACCCACTTTACATAAGACTTATGTTAACATATAATTAGTATTAATGTATATAAGCTGGATGCTAAAGTAACCGACGGAAATATATTTAGATGCAACTTAGCATTAGCGATCAATAATAAGGTACTTTAACCCGGATTATGCTCGTTTGTTTTTGAGTCAATATTTTATATACATTCCAATATATAAAAGGATATTTATGTTCAAAAAATATATAACAATGGGTTTAATTCTCTCTTCATTCTCTTTTGCAGGTAGCATAGGTATTGAACACAGTGGTGTCATGGTAACTACTACCACAGCAGATAAACAAGAAAAAAATTATGTAGTCAAACGTAATATCCCTGATGAGTGTAAAAAAGTTTCTATAAATAATAAAATGCTCTGGACAGGAAATTTTGCACATAAAAGTGTACCTGAAGCATGTAAATCTACTTATGTACATACCAAAGGGAAGCTTCTTTCTATGCACTTAGATAAAGATCTGGAAACCTATGGTGAACTGGAAGTTTTGTATTTTCTTAAAGAGATGCAGCATAATGACCAGATACTTCTAGTAGATAGTCGTAAAGAAAAGTGGTTTAATTACCGTACTATTCCCGGTGCGATCAATATGCCGTTTCATTACTTTGAGGAGAGAGATGATTATAGTTTTCATTTTTCGTATGCTTTAAAATATTTGGGTGTCTTTATTCAAAAGGATGGAGAGTATGATTTCTCTAATGCTAAAACATTGGTACTATTTTGTAATGGTCCTTGGTGTAACCAATCTCCACGTATGATTTTTGCACTTTTGAAGATAGGTTATCCGGCAGAAAAGCTAAAGTGGTACCGTGGAGGTATGCAAGACTGGCTAGGAGCCGGTATGACATCCACGAGAAAATAATTCTTTAACATATTCACTACACAACTATTACATAGACTTCTACTATATTAGTTCATAAAAGGAGTCTATGATGATCAAGATCGCCCTTATTTTTTTCATGACATTCAGTATCCTCTCTTCAAACGATATTTCATTACAGTTTAGCGGTGTAAAAACAAACTATATCAATGCTAAAGGTGAGACAAAACAGATTACTATAGAACGTGAGATCGATCCAAAATGTATGGATATACACATCAGCAATGATGTGTTTTGGAAAGCTAAGTATGCCAGTAATAAGGTACCAAAAGCTTGTAAATCAACCTTTATTACAAGTGCGGGAAAAGTAATCTTTCCTATGCAGATCCATAAAGAGATAGAGACTTATGGAGAAATGGAAGTTATGGCATTTATCAAAAAGATGCAGCATGACAGCACAATGCTTTTTATAGACACTCGAGATGAAGAGTGGTATGAGTATCGTACGATACCCGGTGCGATGAATATTCATTATGTCTATATGATGAAGCCCAAAGTATTTGAAGAGGAATACAAAAAGTCTTTAGTGAAACTTGGTATTCTTGGTAAGAAAAAGCCTTTTGACTTTTCTCAAGCTAAAACCATTTTACTCTTTTGCAACGGTGCATGGTGTAGCCAATCCCCAAAGATGGTAAAAGCATTACTCGCTTTAGGTTACCCGCCAGAAAAGATAAAATGGTACAGAGGTGGGATGGATGACTGGCTTGGATTGAGTATGACGACTACCAAGAAGTGAGTAGAAGATGTTTTAGATAAAAAACATTCCTACCAACAGAAGTATAAACGGCAACATTGCAAGTGCATATATAGTCTTTTGTGTTTTAACTGCTTTATAGACACCCCAAAAGAAAAG
>SOIK01000274.1 GCA_004377245.1 Sulfurovum sp.
GCTCTTCTGTCTGAGTTACCTTCTCTAAGTACTGGGTTAACAGCTGAACCAAGACAAGTTGAGTATAAATCTTTAAGTGCCTCTTCTTCTGCATTTGCAGGTGCTTCAGGATAGTTAGGAATATCATAACCTTGACCTTGAAGTTCTGTAATACACTCTATTAGTTGACCGATAGAAGCTGAAACGTTTGGAAGCTTAATGATGTTTCCATCTGGTTGTTGAACAACATTTCCAAGTTCTGCTAACTCATCAGCAACTCTTTGATCTTCATTTAATCTCTCTGGAAATTTAGAAAGAACTCTTCCTGCTAGTGAAATATCACTAGTAACAACATCTACTCCTGCAGCTTGTGTAAACGCGTTTACGATTGGTAACAATGAATACGTAGCAAGTGCTGGTGCTTCATCGATTTTTGACCATATGATTTTTGGTAATTTTGACATTAATGTTCCTTAATTAGATTGTTAGTGGTAGGAGTGTAGCACTTTTTCATAGTTAAGCTATTTAAACTACAGGTTACCAGAAAGTTATCTTTATTATTTGTTTCTATATTACACAAAAAACATACAAAGCTGGTAAGTTTTCTGTGCTATTTAATATAACTATTTATATGCTCTTTTAATATCTTTCTCTATCTCATCTGGTGCAGATGCGATTTTCATAAAATCTGACATACTCAATAGTGGAAGAGAAAGTGCCAAATAGTATTTAGGATCCAAGATGATTGCTTTTCCATCTTTGATCATCACTTCATAAGGTAATATATTGGCGTTACGCTCTGCTTCGATCTTTAGAAGGAACTTGTTGGTTCTGCTTCTGAGTTTATGACCTACAATGGTTGCTCCATTAGGAAGTTTAAGTGTGTAAGCAACGTATTTGGAAGCTTTTTCACCTCTAAGTTTCACTAAAAGGTTATCACCCTCTGCTACCGTGATCGTATCATCAAGGTATGGCATACCAAACATAAATTGGTATTCGTCAAGATCATCAAGCTCAAGCTTGTCATCTACTTCATGCATGTCACCTAAAGCTGATTGTAGTGCTTTAAGGGTTGCAGAAAATTGACCATATTTGAACTTATCTTGAAGGTATGCGGCTCCAAAGTAAGAAGGATTTTGCACACGTACTTCATTCTCCCCATTAACCAACACTTGAAGTGTTGCTAAAAGGGTATTGGTTTTTTGTAGTTCATCGTTGGTGATGGTAATTACTGTTTCACCACTGAGTATTTGTGTAGTTGCAAGTACTTTAAAGCCATTGGCTTTCAACTTTGCTTTAAGCCCATCAACCGTTTGTGGGTTTGCTACGTAGTATGTTGTAAGCTCTTTAGGTGCTTTGCCACCAAGTACTAATTTAGCACCTTTAAACACTTTTTTAGGGAGTTCAACCGCTTTAGCCGCTGCTGGTTTAGTGACTGCTGGTGCAGCTGCCGGCGTACTCTTTTTATACGTTGCAAGCTCAGCTTCTAATTTTTTCACTTTTACTTTCAGTGCTTCAACTTCGGATGCTAAAGGATCTGTAGCTGAAGCATCTGTACTCTTAGCCACTGTTTGGTCTACGAGTTCAAATCCTAACTCTTTAAATATCTCAACGACTTCTGCATCAATGGCACGCATATAGTCTATACGTGCTTGGTCTTTAATGTTGATGGCGTTTATCCAGTTATCTACGGTTGCATACCCTACGTGAAGTTCGTTTGAGCCTTTTGGAATGTAAAAATAGATAGAACAAGGGGCAAATACACCTGCTTGCGGAATGCCATGATTAAAGACTGAGTTGGAAAATTTAAAGTGACAGAGCGAAGAGACCCAGTAGGCATCATATTTGTCAAATTCTAGATCCATATCGCTGTATTCAAATTTAAAGTCGATGAATCCTGCAATGATAAACTCATGTTTTGAAAAAAGTCCGTCATGCTCCATCACGAAATCTTCTACAAACTCTTCCATATCATCCGGTGCTTCAAACTTTTTCACCATTTTGAGTTTAGTGATGGCTGGAAGTGATTTGGTGCGTTCAAACTTTTTAGTGAGTGTTGGTTTCATCTCTTTTGTGACAAATGTATCAAAGGTACCTACCATCTCTTTAAATGCTTCTTGTGACTCAGGGTCTTCTTCACCGATGATCTCTAACATTGTATCGGTGTCAAGGTGTCCATACCATGTGTTATCATCTTTTTCTATGTCCAACGTTTTATAGACTAGGAAGTTAAACGGTGCATAGGCACCAAAGTCTGGATTTTGAAGCAAAAGAGGTCTTAACTTCTCTTTGTTTACAAGCGTAAAGAAGGTTATGAGCTCTACATTTTTTTCTTTGTACTTGTTAAAGTAGTGTACTTGGATATTTTTATTTGCAGCAACAGTCGAGTAGCCAATGCTGTCGATCTTCTTGATGAGGGCATTTATCTCTATCTCTTTGTTCCCCTCTGAGCCTTGCATCTGGGCTGTGACTTTAGTCTTAGCTATGTTTGAAAGTACATCAGCATGAGCAAGTCCCACAGTGAACATTAACGCAAGTATTATGTTGTTAAGTCTCATTTTTATCCTTCATTATTAGAAATTCTAATTATAGTTTATCAGATAAAAATTAATGGAAAAGCATTATTTTCATAAATTTTATATATTTATTTCTTTTTACAAGGAGGTCAAACGATTTTACCCATTGAGTACGCACTTTTTATCGTTTATGTGTCTTTAACAATATACTCTGCAGGAAATCCTACAGGTATAGGAGTGTGAAGTTTGGTAAACACCTCTTCTTCAACTTTATGGAGTGTATACGGTACATAGATAAATCTTGCAGCAACACTTTTGTCTATTTGACTCTTCTCTTCTAAATGCAATCTAATGCTACTTGGTACATCTTGAACAAAATTCTCCGGGATAAGTGTATCTACAACCATAACCATCACATCAACGCCACCCTCTTTGATACGCACTTTAAGCGTAGCACCCAACAATGCATAACTTTCTGTACTCTCTTCCACTTCATTCTCTACTATATCGATGTTACCGTCATCATTAAGTATCATCAAAAATGGTTTAAAGTTTTGTGTTTTTTCTAACAACTCCTGAGCCCTATAGACAGCTTTTTCCAAAACTTGCATCGCTCTATCGTCATGATGTTCTGACATTCTTTTTATCCTTGTATATGTATCTATATAATTATTGTGCTGTCCGTGTAGAGGTCATCCCTACACTAAGCCAACTTTGCATACCACCACGATACCACTTCATCTTTTTAGCAGGATATCCTAACGCTATAAGTGCTTCTATCATCTGTGGAGACTGTCTGCACCATACACCATTACAAAAGAATAGGATCGTTTTTGCTTGTGAAAAATCATAAGGTGCTTTTTGCTTTCCTTCAGCCTTCTTGCCCTTTACACCAAAAAGTTTGAGTGTCTCTTTTTTCTCCTTGGTCCATTTATCACGCTCAGTAAAATAGATAAAAGGGATGCTAATGGCAGAGGGAATGGTCACACTTTTGTACCACGGTGTTTTTCGACTGTCTACGAACAACATCTGCTTATCATCCTGCATCTCTTCCATAAACTCCAACACTTCAAGCTCACCAAAAGTCTCGATGTCATCATGCATCTTCATAGGAGAAAGCTTCCCCGCTGCAGTGATAAATGTCTTTTTACAAAAGTCAGGTACATCCGCACTCGCATACTCCCCATCCCAAAACTTCGTAGCATTAAAAGGCACTTGTCTACATCGCAGGTCTGAATCTCTGGCGATAGTTACTTTTTTGACTTTTCCATCGGGTGTTGTGTAGCTGATGTCGATGCTGTGTGCGTGTAACATAGTGGTGTTACTCTCTGCATATACTGACGAGATGCAAAGTAGAGATAATAATAGTTTTTTAAACATGATGTTTTCCTATGTGTTTTGAGTAAGTTTACTTGAAATAGCTTAAAGGTGAAAAAGATAAGACGTAAAGCATACCGTCATCCTCGGGCTTGACCCGGGGATCCACAA
>SOIK01000138.1 GCA_004377245.1 Sulfurovum sp.
TCGGTATCATGATAGCTTTTAGGGTTTTTACTGGCATAGTCTATGGCTAAATGCTCTAGACTGAACCCCTCTTGCATCAGTGCACGTCTAAGATCCCCATCACTAAGTAGCGCAATAAACTTATCTGCTTCATCAACAATAAGCACTGTACCAAGCTTCCCTTCACTCATTGCTACAATGGCCTCTTTGAGCGTTGTTTGAGTGTCAATAATAGGTAAAGACTCTGTTTGCATCAGATCTTTGATCTTAATAAAAAGCTTTTTACCCAAAGAGCCACCAGGATGAAAAGAGGCAAAGTCCTCTTTCTCGAAGCCTCTTTTGTTCATGAGTGCAACAGCCAGTGCATCACCCAGTGCCATGGTAAGTGTCGTAGATGTAGTTGGGGCTATATTTAGAGGGCAGGCTTCTTTTTCGACAGAGATATCAAGAAAAACATCTGCATATTTTGCAAGCGAAGAGTTCCTGTTTCCCGTAAGTCCGATAAGTGGAATATCAAAACGTTTGATATGAGGGAGTATCTTTGTCAGTTCCTCACTCTCTCCACTGCTACTAATAGCAATTAAAGTATCACCTTTCCCTATCATTCCTAAGTCACCATGTAGTGCTTCTGTTGGGTGCAAAAAGAAACTCGATGTCCCTGTACTTGCAAAAGTAGCAGCCATTTTGGCACCTACCAGACCAGATTTACCCACACCGGTGATAATCAACTTCCCTTTAGTTGCTATGATAAGTTCAATAGCATCTAAAAAGTTTTGATCAAGACGCTCTGCCATTTTGTAGAGTGCATCTGCTTCAATGTGAAAAGTTTCTTGTGCAATGTTAATAAGATCCATGGGGCTGCCTTTAGTTTTCTCCTTGTACTCAAGCAAAGCTCAAGTACAATTCCTCTCACTGAAGCTTTGGCTGATGCCTCAGAACTTCATTAAAGTAAAGAGATTATAGCATAGTGAAGGTTAGGGAGGGGAAGCAAACCTCATGAAGAGGTCTGCTTATTTAGATGATGAAAATAGTTGGGATGATAAGTGGATATCTCTTTTTCGTACGGACTACATGTTTTCTAATGCTGCCTCGGATCTCATTTTCTATAATTCTGTGGTCTTTAAGTGCTTCTGGTTTCATATTTAGCAACATTGTCTCTAGAAGTACTTCTATCTCTTTAGCAAACTTCTTATCATCTTTATCTGCGACAAGACCGTGTGTGCTGATCACTGGTTTACCAACTACTTTTTGATTACTTTGTGCGATTTGCGCTACAACATTGATAATACCATCTTCAGCCAATTTTTGTCTGTCAAGTACGACATCACTCTCAATGGTCAAATTGTTCTGGTTATCGATGTATGTTTTACCTGTTTTAACCGTTTTCACTTTTTTGAGGTACTTAGGGGTGATCTCTACTTGATCCCCATCACTCATAAGGAGGATATTTCTTTCATCTACTCCACAACTTACAGCTGTTTTAGCATGCTGTGCGATGTGGTTGTACTCACCGTGAACCGGCAAGAAGAATTTAGGCTGGATGAGTCTTAGGATGAGTTTTTGCTCTTCTTGCGCAGCGTGACCTGAAACATGGATGTCTCCAAACTCTTTATAACGTACGGTTACACCCGCTTTGATGAGCAGATTCATCAGTTTAGAGACCGAAGCTTCGTTTCCTGGGATAGCACTCGCAGAGATGATAACGGTATCAGACGGTTTGAGTTTGATGTGACGATGCTCGTCTGTTGCCATACGGTTCAGTGCAGCCATCGTTTCACCTTGTGAACCAGTGGTTACGATAAGTATTTCATTTTCAGAATATTTAGGTACTTCATGCACTTCGATGAAGTGTTTATCGTCTATGTCCACATAGCCAAGTGCTCTTGTAGTCTCAACATTTCGCTCCATAGAACGACCGATAACACAGATCTTTCTTCCGGCTTTTACCCCTCTATCCATTGCTTGGTAGATACGGTGAACATTTGAAGAGAATGTTGACATGAGCACTCTTCCTTTAGCAAGGTCAAAAAGTGTATCAAATGTTTTACCTACAACTGCTTCACTTTTAGTAAATCCAGGCTTGTGAGCGTTTGTTGAGTCAGAGAAAAGACAAAGTACACCTTTTGCCCCATAGTAAGCATAACGTTGCAAGTCAGTGGTGTATCCATCGATAGGCGTATGGTCTATCTTGAAGTCAGCAGTATGTACAAGTGTTCCTGCAGGTGTCTCTATAGCAAGTGAACATGCATCGATAATAGAGTGAGTCATATGTAACCACTCTATTTTAAATTCACCAATGCCATACTGTTTTCTTTTGGTTACAAAGTTAAAGTATTTAGTATCATTTTTAAGACCATGTTCGTTGAACTTGTTTTCTATCATTGCTAATGCAAGAGGTGTTGCATAGATAGGGAACTTTAACTCTTTAAAGAGGTATGGCATCGCACCGATGTGATCTTCGTGTCCGTGGGTGATAACAACAGCTTTGATCTTATTTTTGATAGCATGAAGGTATGAAAAATCAGGAACCAAGATATCTACACCATGCATCGTCTCATCAGGAAAGCTCATTCCTACATCGATGATGATTGCTGATGTCTCTGTCTCAAGTACAGCCATGTTCCCACCGATCTCACCTAAACCGCCCAGTGGCGTAAATCTTACTTTACCTTTACTGGCCAGGTTTATCTGCTTCCAAGGGTTCATTCTTGCTTCTTGAACACGTATGTTCTCATCGATAGACGCTCTCATCTCAGCATTTACAGTAGTGACATTTTTTCTTCTGCCTCTACCTTTTCCTCCTCCACCGCTACGGCTTGGCTTGCTAGGTTTTCTACTTGGGTTTGGTTTTCTATTTTGCCCTTCACTGTTTTGCCCACTGTTCTGGTTTCTATTAGGGTTTGGTTTTCTGTTTGGGTTATTTCTATTTTGGTTACTGTTTGGTCTGTTCTGCTCTTGAGAATTTCTATTATTTGTGTTTCCCTCTTGATTGCCCTGAGTGTTACCACTTTGAGGCCTTCTGTTAGGGGTTTGAGCGTTGCTGTAGTTTTGTCTATGCGGGTTTGGTCTTCTGTCTCTCTGAGGCTTTTGCCCTTGATTTTGAGAGTTTTCGTTGTTTTGATTGTTGTTTTCCATCTAAATTATCCTTTAATTCATTATATATGTGATGATAAATAGATGTCTCAGCTTCATGAGGTCGCAAGTTAGAATCTAGTTCCAACTTTGCAAAGGTTCGCTCCACTATCTCTTTAGAAAAAGCAGCCATAAGGTTTTTAGAGAGTTTTTTACGTGGTTGCGCAAAAGCGATCTTTAAAAACGTTTCAAACTTCTCGTCATCTCGTGACTGGTTTTTTTCTATTAAAAGCACGGCAGAAGTGACGTTTGGAGGTGGTACAAATGCTTCGGGCTCAACCTCGAAACAGAGTGTGGCTTTTCCTACGCTGGAAGCCAGTACAGAAAGAGCAGAAAACTCTTTTTGTTTAGGCACGGCAGCGAACTTAACGGCAACTTCTTTTTGAACCATGACCAGTATGGACTGGCACAGTTCATCTTTAAATGCTTTTAAGATGATATTGGTCGCAATATAGTAGGGCAGGTTAGCTACCAGATGATAAGGCTCATCCAGCAGGCTCCCTGACTTCCAACGCTCAAGCACATCTCCACATCTAAGTTCAAGATTCCCGTCGTGGATGGGACCCTCAAATTCAGTAGCGAGATGCTCACATAATCTTTTATCAACCTCAAATGCTGTGACATTTCTTGCTTTTACAAGCTCTTTGGTTAAATCACCTAAGCCAGGCCCAATCTCTGCAACTTTTAAGTTGTCGTTGGGCATCGCTTGGACGATTTTTTGAATGTAGTAATCATTTTTTAAAAAGTTTTGTCCAAATTTCTTAGATGCAAATTCGGCTAAATTTTCAGTAATCATACTATAATCTACCTTTATATTATCGAATAATCCCATCCTTGGGATAATTTTTGTATAATATTACCATAAATAA
>SOIK01000263.1 GCA_004377245.1 Sulfurovum sp.
GGGAACTAGTTAAAAATTACTCAAACTCTGGAGGATATATCCCATAAGCTTGTAGCTTCTTCGCTTCACGACTAAATACACTATTGCTTACCCATACAGCTGTAAATACTTTAAATCCATCTCTCTCAATGATATATAGACTTAGTAAGCTCTTTCCATTATTCATAGTCTGCTTAATATGCATTTGGGGGAATTCATCTAATAAATGACCCGCACTCACATGCCAATGGAAGTCTGGCTTAAGATCTATTTCAAGTACTCTTCTATTCCCAAGAGAATCCATCTCCACATAAGCAGGATAGGTTTTTTTATAATATTTGTTTTTAAATCTTTTTTTATGTTCTGAAGCAGATAACCATTTTGAAAATACTTCTTTACGCTTAGCATCCATGGATGAATTTAATTGAGAAGCTTGAACAAAAGAGGGTGTTGACCCTTGCTTATCACTACTACATCTACTCACTGAAAACAGCAGTACAGCTATGGCTACTATCACACCAACTATTTTTATGTTCATGACTTTGTCCTTAAATAATTTGCTAAGTACTATTATAGCCAACTGCAATAAATAGAAATGATATGTAGAAAATGAAAATGATTTGGTATAAAAGGCTCTAGGAGTCCGACAGATTACTCCCCTCGTTACCACGGTGTCCGTGGTAATGCCTACATCAATTTAATCTACCATTCCGTATCAACTCAAAGTGGTGAACATGACATTTATGATGTCTTGTAGGGAAGTATGGGTTCTCAATATCATCCTTTAAGAACTACTTTACGTCATCTATGTAACAATAAGAATAGATTCCACTTAAATTAAAAGAAGGGTTCTTATGAAAAATCTTAAAAAATTGGTTCTCACCCCACTTCTACTTGCTTCACTCTCAACTTTTGCTAATGCTGATGATGTTGTCGATACACTCAATGAAGCTATAAAGTCTTATGAAAGTGGTGAATATAGTGTTGCAGTTGAAGATCTCAACTATGCACTACAGCTTATCCAACAAAAAAAGAGTAAAGGATTAGAAGCCTATCTCCCCGAAGCACTTCCAGGATGGAGTGCCAAAAAAGCAGAGTCACAAACGGCTGGGGCAGGTATGTTTGGTGGAGGCATATCAACCTCAAGAGAGTACAAAAAAGGTTCATCCAGAATCAAGATCGAGATCATCACCGACTCACCTCTCTTGCAGAGTATGATGGGCATCTTTTCCAATCCGATGTTTGCTGCATCTGATGGCGGAAAACTACAACGTATCAACAGAGAAAAAGCGATCGTAAAATACAATGAAGAGAGACGAAGAGGTGATATCACCATCGTTGTAGCTAAACGCTTTTTGGTTAAAGTAGAAGGGCAAAAAGTTTCACTTGATGATCTGGAATCCTATGCAAAAGCCATTGATTTTAAGAAGCTGAAAAAACTACCTTAGTCTCCTCGTTTGAACCTGTACTTCAGGAACTATTAGAGAAATTGAGTCAGCCTTATTCAACCGATGTTGATAACATATCTGTCAGCAAATGTGTAAGTAAAAATATATAGACGAAATAAGGAAATTGTGTTTATGATTTGAATGGGCGTTTTGTAATCTTAGGTACCAACGCTTAAAAGGGGGGTCTATGTGTATGAGGGTAGTCAACACAAAATGACTTTTTACAAAAAGGAGGAAGAATAAAAAGTTTATGTCGATACCTAAGATCTAGTAGAAGTATAGCTAAATAAGATAAAATTAGTCTTAATTAAAAAATTATAACTATAATTTGTCAAAATTATCATACTTTGCCCTAACATACCAACCAATTTTCCATCTTAAATATATCTTCTGTAGAAGGCATACCTTTCCATCCGTTAGACTCTAAGTACATCATTTTATTACCAAAGTAACCTACAATGTACTTTTCTTTATAAATAGGAAATGTACCAGAGTGAAACATCGCAAACAGATCTTCATGACTCTTTGCTGTCTCATAATACGAAAAATCAAAACTATGCAGTGCTATAATGGCACCTTGGAGCATTTCATTTTTATGCATAGAAGTACTGAGTACATAGTATGATGGATAGGGTACGGAAGGGTTGTCAAGTAGATCACAGATGTAAAGACGCTCTTTTTTCTTTTGGTACATAAAAATTTCTTTATTAATATGGTTTTTGTCATCCTCAGCTTGTACCCCAAGGGCATTTCCGTTGGGCACTGGGGATCCACAGCTAGAGTTGTATGCCAATTATGGATCCCCGTATCGAGCACGAGGATGACGAATAGTAATAAGAATTGTATTGCAATTTGAAAAAAGAAGCTAAAAATATGTCAAATTGACATATTTTTAAATAAAAGGTGGGAGAAAAAGGCTACCAGGAACCTCCACCTCCACCTCCTCCTCCGCCACCAGAGAAACCACCACCACCGGAAAATCCACCTCCGCCGCTACTACTTTGTGAAGGAGGAGTTGCAGCACTGTTCACTGAAGAGGGGAAGTCTCTCATATTGTTGATATTACCGTGATACCAGTAAGGTGTACTAACATTTAAGATAGTAAAGAAAGAGAGCCAGTGTTCCGTCTCTTTAAAAAGCACAGCATAGGGCAACATCTTTTCAAGATAGAGTGGATCCATTTCTAATCGTCTTTTTATCTCATCTTCTTTTACCCGTTTAACAAACTCTTTTAAGCCTAAAAGATGTGTGCGTGCATAGGCACCTTTTTGTGTATATTTACCTATTTTTCTATAGGTAAATACCAAGGCTATGATTAAAACAGCAAGAACAGCCAAAGGCCCTGTAAGTATTTCTTTCAATGGCATGTCTGCATTTAGAATCGCTAAAGCAGGAACACTCCCCATTACAGCAAACACAACTCCAAAGATCTTAGAGAACCAAGCTTTACGACCAATAAACATACTTAAACCTACACCACCAAAAATAAGAGGGAAAATCAAAAGAGCGATGACTTCTAGACCATGTTTATCTAAAAACCCATAAACGACTAAAGCTAAAACAGGCAACAAATATAAAATACTTTTCCAAAGAAAGTTTTTACGTACTCTTTGTGGGTTTTCAACCATATACCCATCACCTACGGACCAAAGATAAAGGTTATCGTTGATCTCAGCAAATCCCTTTTGAAGAGCTGTGGCTTTAGTCTTTGAACCTGCTGACATACTAAAACTCTCTTTCCATTTAAAGAGTACTTGATTGAGTAGATACTTCTGATCCATGCCTAAATGCTCTGTACTCTTGTGTGTACGTTTGAGTAAGGGATCTGACTTTTTATCTTTTTGGTGTATCTCCAAATAACCCAACTGTGCAAGTTCCAGTACAGCTGCGGAAAAATCTTCATTGTCCGCAAACTTATCCAGTACAAGTCCTGCCTCTAGCAGACTTAAACCTTTTGGTGCTTCATACTGTACTGCCACAGATCTTTCATCTACAAAACCTGTATATTTTTTAAGCATGGTACGGAAATAGAGGAGGAATCCAACCAGAGCACCCCAGTGCCAGATACCCATGAACCAATCCAAAAATGAAGCTTTGACATTTTCCAGTCCGTTCTGATCTAAGATATTGGCAGGGTAAGCCATCTCCACTGTTGCACCCTCATAAGGCTTAAGGCTCGGTACCTTTACTTGTAAGTGCTTTGCATTCACCCAGTTACTTGTTGCTCCAGAACTCTTCGTACCATAACGCCCTGTATAACTTGAGAGTGCTATATCATGTTGACTGAGTGAAGGAGGAAGAAAAAAGTTAGCTTCTATATTAGCAATAGGGATTTGCCAGCCTGTTCCGATGATGTTCCAACGTACAGCATCATTTTGTTCATTTTGTGCAGCAGGGAGTACGCCTTTTTTCACACGATAAGTAATTTTGTATAGATGTTTTCCTGTGACATAAGTGCTTGCAGAGCCTATCTTTAAGCGGATAACCTTTCCTGCTTGAGTTGAGTCTAAAGTAGATTGTTGCCACTC
>SOIK01000264.1 GCA_004377245.1 Sulfurovum sp.
TTGACCTTGTGGTTGTACCTGGTGGATTCTCTTATGGTGACTACCTTCGTTCAGGGTCTATTGCTAGATTTTCAACAGTGATGAAAGCGGTTAAAACCTATGCAGATAATGGCGGTAAAGTACTTGGTATCTGTAACGGTTTCCAGATCCTTACGGAAGCGGGACTTCTTCCTGGGGCATTGAAGCGTAACAACAACCTACACTTCATCTCAAAACATCAAAATCTTTGTGTCATCAACAATGACAATGCATTTTTAAATCAATGTAACAAAGGTGAAGTGCTTAACATCCCTATTGCTCATGCAGACGGTAATTACTACATCGATGATACAGGGTTTGAAAAACTTGAGGAAAATGGACAGATCCTTCTTCGTTATTCTGATGAAAAAGGAAACCCTGTTGTTGTAAACGGTTCAGTCACATCTATCGCGGGTGTATGTAATGAAGCCAAAAACGTATTTGGACTTATGCCTCACCCTGAACGTGCTTTAGAAGCGATACTCGGCTCAGTTGATGGTACAAAGATGCTTAAAGGTTTTGAAGCATAATGTCATTTTTTCGCTCTATTTGGCTTCTATGGGGAGTCTTTTTTGCCTTAACTACCCTGCTAAGTGCACAGAACGAATATGAATACAGCTATATGCCTAAAAAGGTATATGAAAATCAACTTTTTCCTGTGACAGTGATAGATACTACAGAACGTGAAGATCATCCCCAATTTCAGTTTGATACTTCAAGTACTGTCCAGCCATTATTTAAAAAGCCTTTGGTTATCCGTAATGCTAATGATCGTTTTTATACTTTTTATTTTAAAACTTCTAAGATCGATGTACGTATCCCTAGACTTTTTATAGTATCTGATAGTGTAGATATCTCGCTTGACCCTCAAACTATCTTTCTAAGTCCACTTAAAAGCAGAGAAGACTTTTGTGCTGTGCTTGCAGCAGATATGAAGATCAAAAACTCTCAAGTCTCCATTTATGATGAAGATCATCATTTAGTGACCCTCTCTATGGAAGCTTACGAAGCAAACCTTGAAGATATGAAGTTGAACAAGGTAGAAGAGTTTGGTATTGAGCATCTTGAAAGAAAGCATGCTAAAGTTGAAGCAGAGTTTTATGCCGTACTTCCTCTTACTCAAAAGGTCTTGAAATTTACTTACTTTAATACCATAAAAAAACAGTATGTTTTTCTTGAAATACCCGTAGAACTTGCAGATGCCAGCGTTACAACCCAGTCAGACTTGAATCCTAAAGAGGACAGCTTTGAGAAACTCAAAAAATATACATTTATCACACTGGTACTGTTTTTCTTTTTGATGTTTTTGGTCAGAAGAGATTTCTTTTATCTTGTGTTGGGTGTTATTTCTCTTATTACACTTTTAACTTTTTATATACCGCATAAGCAGATATGCGTTAAGCAAGGAGCCCCACTCTACATCTTACCTACACAAACAAGCACAATGAGTACAAAAGTAGATCAAAAGTTTGAAACAATGTTACTAGGTGAGCGTGGTGAATTTAAGAAAGTAGAGTATAAAAAAGGAATTATAGGATGGATCAAAAATGAAGATCTTTGCGAAAATTAGATTTTATTGGGGTGTTTTTGTCATCTCCTTTAATACTGCTGTTTTTATGATACCTGCATTGATGTTATTTGGAAAATATAAAAGTACTATTGTTCACCATATCAATGCTTTAACACTTGCTATGATAGGTGGAAAATTGTCTCAAGAAGGTACCATGGACACCAGTGCAGATATGTACGTGATGAACCATCAGGGTGTCGTCGATATCATAGCGATGGAGGCATTACAGAACAATCATCTTCGATGGGTTGCGAAAAAAGAACTTTTTGATGCTCTATGGTTTGGAAATCTTTTACGTCATGGTGAGATGATCTCACTTGATAGGGGCAACAAAGCAGGTCTTATAAAACTCATAAAAGATGTAAAAGAGTCAAAAGAGATTAAACATAGATCTGTAGCCATTTTTCCTGAGGGTACAAGAGCCAAAGGACAGCCTTTACTCTCCTTTAAACAAGGTACAAAGATCATAGCAAATAAGTTGGGCTTAAAAGTTCAACCTGTTGTGATTACAGGGAGTAAATGGGTATTCAATGGATATGAAAGAACAGGACACAGTGGTACGGTACACTACAAGTTTTTACCTACCATTGATGTCAGTAAAGCGGACGAAAACTGGTTTGAAACATTACACGATGATATGCAAAAGGTGATAGACGATGAATACACTAACAATCGTCGCAGTCGCTAGTGGTGGTGCCGTAGGTGCTACACTGAGACTTCTCATTAACGGTACAGTAAACAAACACTTTGTACATGCCCTTCCTTTGGGGACATTAGCAGTGAACTTGCTGGGAAGTTTTATTATTGGTATGCTGTTTGCGTATTTTCACCTTAATACCTCACTCTCTCCTCATCTTAAAACTTTTATGGTGACAGGGATACTCGGTGCTTTGACGACCTACTCTACTTTTGCCATAGAGAGCTTCTTTTTGCTTGAAGCGGGAGACTACACACATGCTTTTGCCAACACGGCACTCAACGTTTTTGGTACCATCCTCCTAGCAGGTATCGGATACCTTTTCATACTAAATTTTACAAAGTGAATTATCTGAATAACCCTAGTCACTCAGATAATTCAAAAGGAAACACATTGTCAACATTAAATCAAGAGATAGAAAAACACATTAGAACACTCGTAAGACCTTTAAAAGATGAAGAGACACTTACAGAAGTACTTAAAGTAAAACTTACGAAAAAAGAGTTCAAACTCTTAAAAGCATGGGCTAATGAAACCCCACAAGAAGAAGTACAAACAAGTTTGAATCTCGATGACGAGCGTTACGGTGAACTCTCAACCAAACTCATCAAAAAACTTAACCAGGAAAAACTCAAACAAGAGATGTGTATATAGTAAGATTTCATAAAACATAAAGTTTTTTTGTCCTATCATATAAAAAGGTATAGTTAACAGTGACTAGCCTAAAACAAATAAAAGGATCTAAAAATGATGAAAAAGAAAAAAATCAAAAAGTACATTAAAAAAGAGATGGATAGTAGGCTCAAAAAAGAGTTAAGACAAGAGATCAAGAAGCATATCAAAGACTATACGAAAAAAGAGAAGATAGCCAAAAAAGCTAAAAAGATCAAATGTGCAGAATGAGTTTTTAAAACTCACTTTGCAAAAGCTTACTCATCTAAAATGAGTTTCTCTTCATACACAGTGATATTTTGTATAGTTTGTAATACAGTATCTGGATTTAAACTGATAGAGTCTATGCCTAGTTTGACTAGTGCTTCTGCCATCTCAGGGTAGTCTGAAGGTCCTTGGCCGCAGATACCGCTATGACGGTGGTTTCGTTTTGCACCTTTCACGGCCATCTCTATCATCTTCATCACTCCCGGGTCACGTTCATCATAATCAAATGCAACTATCTCACTGTCACGATCGACTCCTAATGTCAGTTGTGTTAAATCATTGGAACCGATACTGAAACCGTCAAAAAGTTCACTGAAGGCATCTATCTCTATGACATTATTTGGTATCTCACACATAACGTAAATCTTTAATCCATTTTCGCCACGTTCAAGACCATATTTAGCCATCGTATCAAGCACCCTTTGCCCCTCTTCTACCCTACGGCAAAATGGTATCATCAAAATAACATTATCAAAGCCCATCTCGTCTCTAACACGCTTCATAGCTGCACACTCCAAAGCAAAGCCCTCTTCATAGCTAGGATGTGTATAGCGTGATGCCCCACGAAAACCTATCATAGGATTGGCTTCATGCGACTCAAAGAACTTTCCTCCGAGCAGTGTGGCGTATTCGTTGGTCTTAAAATCACTCATTCTCACAACACAAGGCTTCGGATAGACTGCTGCTGCAATGCTTGCTACCCCTTCCGAGAGGGTTTTAATGAAAAAGGTTTCGGGACTATCATGCACACCAGTGAGTTGAGCTATCTTCTGTTGTGTAGACTCATCAAGTTTTTCAGGGTGTATGAGTGCCATAGGGTGAGCTTTGATGGAAGTATTGATGATGAATTCCATCCGTGCCAGACCTATGCCATCCACGGGAAGAGAAGCAAGGGAAAAAGCCATGTCAGGATTGCCGAGGTTCATCATGATCTGTGTCTTGGTTGTAGGTATGGTACTAAGATCTGTTTTAGTGATCTCAAAATCAAGATTTCCTTCATACACAAAGCCAGTTTCACCTTCTGCACAGCTCACCGTGACTTCCTTCCCATCTTCTAATATTTCTAAAGCATTTTTTGCACCTACAATGGCAGGAATACCCAGCTCTCTGGAGACGATAGCGGCATGACAGGTTCTCCCTCCACTGTTTGTTACGATGGCAGAGGCTATCTTCATGATAGGTTCCCAGTCAGGACTGGTAGTTTCTGCGAGAAGCACATCTCCTGCTTCAAATTGATCGAGTCTGCTTACATCAGTGATCTTACATATCTTCCCACTTCCGATCTTTGTACCGACTGCTTGTCCTTGTATCAGTACTTTTGAGTGTTCTTTAAGGCCATACATTTCTAGATACGTTTCTTTTTTCCGTGACTCAACTGTTTCTGGACGTGCCTGTACTATATAGAGTTGACCATCTAAACCATCTTTTGCCCACTCCATATCCATAGGTTTATCATAACCGGCTTGTTTGGAGTAGTGCTCTTCAATTTTGATGGCATATTCCGCTAAAAGCACCACATCCTCATCACTGATACAAAACTTTGTTTGATCCTCTTTAGGTGTAGGTATGTTCTTGGTATACTCTACAGCGATATTGTCTTCATTGATCTCATCGGCAAAGACCATTTTAAGTACTTTATCCCCTAGTCTTCGTTTGAGTACGGTACGGTAGCCTTTTTTGAAAGTAGGTTTATGCACATAAAAGCTATCTGGAGCGATGGTACCTTGGACGATGTTCTCACCCAAACCATACGCTGCGTTAATAAAGACTACATCTTTAAAACCTGTCTCTGGGTCGATAGAGAACATCACCCCACTCTCACCGATGTCACTTCTGACCATTTTCATCACCACTACACTCAGATAGACTTTCAGGTCGTCAAATCCATGGTCATACTTGTAGTGGATAGAACGGTCTGTAAAGTTGGAGGCAAGACAGCGTTTGTAAGCATCTAAAAGTGCATCTAAACCACTAATGTTGAGATAGCTGTCATTTTGTCCTGCAAAAGAGGCTTCTGGAGAGTCTTCGGCTGTAGCAGAGCTTCTAACGGCAAGGGCCACATTCTCACCATACTCGACTTTGAGTGCTTCATAAGCACTTTTTATCTGTACTATCAAGTCACCAGGCAGTACACAGTCCTGTATGATCTCTCTACAACGCTTTCCTCTTTTTTGTAACTGCGTTACATCATCAGGATCAAATACATCAAGCTGTTCATGTAACTTTCCCCAAGCATCATTGTCATCGAGAATATGACGATAGGCATCTGCAGTGATGGCAAAACCATTGGGTATACGTATCCCCTTTTCTGTGAGGTTTTGGTACATTTCACCTAAAGAGGCATTTTTACCACCTACTAGATCAACATCTTTGATATTTAGTTCATTAAACCATTTGATATACTTGAACATGAATTATCCTTTCAACTACTTCACTATATTTTACTCCTAAAAACTTATACTATCGACATCATAAGGTCTTATATGAATTTTATGCATTCTCTTCCATATTTTCCCTCTCCTCATAACTCTCTTTTTCCCTAATGATAGGTGCAGCTCTTTTCCTCACAGTCAACTCAAATGCATCTGGACGAGCATAATGCCCCGCAGTATCAAGATTCCACTTTGATGCACGCAGCATATGCAAGTCAACTTCAGCAAGCAAGATGCCCTCTTTTGCATTTAAAGGTCCCGCCAGAACTTTACCGTTTGGATCTACGATGAGACTGTTTCCTTTGTTTATCCATTCACCTACGGATGTATAGTATGGCTCTAATTCAGGAAGTTTTTTGAGTACATCTTCTTTTTTGAGTACCATACTACAGCCAGAAACAAAGCATCGTCCCTCTTTGGCAATATGTCTCATCGAAGCATTCCATGTCTGACCCTCATCATACGTTGGCGCCAGATACAACTCTATACCTTCCGCATACAATGCATAACGTACCAATGGCATATAATTTTCCCAACATATCAATCCACCTACTTTACAGATGTCTGTATCATATACTATAACCGTACTGGCATCTCCATATCCCCAGATCGTACGTTCTGCTATTGTAGGGATAAGTTTTTGGTGATGACTAAAGATATTTCCCTCTGGATCTATAAAAAGAAGTGTGTTGTTGATGCTCCCTCCACTGGCTTGAGAGTTTTTCTCATTGATACCTATAACAACATAAATACCGGCTTCTTTTGCAGCCTCACATAAACGATCTGTTTCTCTGCTGCCAATCGCAACTGATTGTTCCAGTAACCTTGCATACAGATCTTGATTGAGAGCTATCTCTCCGGGTGGGATATGCCATATCCAATCAGGATAACCAGGTACAAATGCTTCAGGAAAAACTGCAAGACTGGCACCTTTTTTCGCAGCTTTCTTGATAAGATCACAAGCTTTTTCAATGGTCGCGTCCAAGTCCATAAAAACCGGGGATGCTTGTATCGTAGCAATGGTAAATGTATCTTTTTTCATGATATTCCTCCATTTGATTATTTATTTATATTAGTATATTGAGAGTTTGTGTAGGATATATGTAGTTTTTGAAGCTGTACTTGTTAATTATTGATGTAAGGTTATTTACTCCTCTAGTTAAAGATTACTCCTGAGACAATAACCTTATAAAATTATATATTTTATAAGGTTTTGAAAAAAGGTATAATATTGAGATTTCAAAAAATACTGTGTTAGCTGAATAAAAAACTATCTATATTATTGGGGTCATTCCATACATTATCAAGGACATAATAAAAATTAGTACTTTAGATAACATTATCTCTAAGCTAACTAAATGAAAAAGGGAAAAGCAATGAAACAAAAGAAAATATATTTCTACATGGCAAGAGAAAAATATGGAGAGTTTTCTAACTTTGCTCCTTATGGTATAGAGATGGATGGTAGATGGTGGAAAACTCCTGAGTACTACTTCCAAGCACAAAAGTTTACTGGTGAAGCACACAAAGAGAAGATCGCCAATGCTGTTGATACTAAAACAGCATTTAATTTGGGTCGTTCTAGAGAGATACCAATACGAGAGGATTGGGAAGAGGTTAAAGATAAGGTAATGTATCGTGCTATCTTGAAAAAGTTTAAAACCTACCCCAAACTCAAAGCTCTCCTCCTTAGTACGGGAGATGCTGAAATCATTGAGAACTCTCCTCTGGATAACTATTGGGCTTGTGGAAAAGATGGCAAGGGTAAGAATATGTTGGGGCAGATATTTATGAGGGTTAGGGGTGAGTTAAAAATATAGTTTTTTTGAGCAATTATACAAATAAAAATCTTCAAAAGGTTAAAATTATAAAAAGGAAAGATATGTTTATCACTAGTTCAGAAACCAAGCAATCATCTTCTAAAATCATAACAAATAAAACAATCACTATCTCTGAATCCTATCTGCAAAAAGTCATAGATAGTATCTCTGTACCAAGGCATTACATCTATGAAAAAAAGAACAATTTAAAAGTTAGAAGTTGGATAAAGAGAGAGTTTGAATCTTTGGGGTTGCATAGTGTATATCAAGGTGATTATGACAATATCATTGCTACTTATGATGGCGTACTTATGAGTGAGTGTACTATCATCATTGGTGGACACTATGATAGCGTACCAAACTCTACAGGAGCAGATGACAATGCCAGTGCTATAGCAGGTCTCTTGGCTACAGCAAAAGCCCTCAAAGAAGTTGCCCTTTCCTTACCTGTAATGTTCGTGGCATTTAATAGAGAAGAGGATGGGTTGTTGGGGAGTCAAGAGTTTATGGATACTCTTCCTCAATCTCTAAGAGAGCAGATAAAATGTGTGCATATACTAGAGATGATAGGCTACTGTAGTCATGAAGCACACTCTCAGCATATCCCCGAAGGACTCCCTATCAAGGTTAGTGATGTAGGAGACTTCATAGCCATTATCTCAAATAGAGACTCCAACCACCTTATCAAACCTATCATAAAATTGGCAGAGAGCCATCAACCCCAATTAGCAGTCAAGGCTTTAAAAGTTTTTCTAGGAGTTGAGAAGTTCTTCCCTCATCTATCACGAAGTGATCATGCACCATTTTGGCAAAGTAGAATACCTGCTATGATGTGGACAGATACCTCAGAATTTCGCAATCCTCACTACCATAAACCTAGTGATACTCCTGATACTTTAGATTATGAGTTTATGAGAAGAGTTGTAGAGTTATTGGGTGAGGTGGTGTTGGAGGAGTTGCGTGAGTAAGATGAAAGTGCCATCTGAGACTTTGGAGAAGTTGGTGATTTGGAAAGAGACAAAATCTTTGAGTACTATTATTAAGAAGTTGGGAAAAACATGAAAAGTCTAGAAGAATATATACATTCAAAAAACCTTATAAAGTTATATATTTTATAAGGTTTTGCAAATAAGATATTTGGTTCTTGTTTCGTTTCTACCTTTTTCTATAACGTTCAGCTTGAGCGGCGCCGCCACCGAACTTCCCGCGAAGCGCTGCTGTGCTTCCTGGCGTCCGCTCGAAGCTGGTGTTAGGCAGCCCCATTGCGAAGCCAGCGTCCTGCCCATGAGGCCCTCATATTGCTATCCTTATTGCAACTCCCCTTCTCCAACCGGCTCGCGTGCCGTGGAGAAATATCCCATCTTGCGGATATCGCTGAAATGTAGGTAGACTGGCCCCTCGTTTCTCAGAAGATCAAGCACATCTGAGTACTGCTCCGGTGGATAATGGCACGCGATAAAACCAGACGGAAGCTTCGTGTCGTGCGCCTGAACATCGTTTGAGTTCTTGTAGAACCTGACGTTGGCAACCGTTGCCCGGTTTTCATCGTATAGCCAGATCATAGCTCTCAGGAAATAGCCTGTCCCACCGGCGAAATGTTGAACCTGATACTTTTCGATTTTCATGATCCCCTCCTTTTTAGGTATGATGCTCTCAGAAATCAGTGAGGCAAATAGTACTAACGTCTGCTCCCCTTTGTTCGGCAGCCTAACTATTTATTAGGGGAACAAAATGTCCCACTATTAGTGTATTTTTCATATTAGTAGTATATCAAAAATGTCTGTCTATTTCTAAAAATATGACAATTTGACAGATTTTTTCCATGCTTTGTGAAAAAACTATACAATTATTATACATGCTTATGTCCTTTTAGTCAGATTTGAGCCAATATCTGGACAAAGTGTTCCTCTATTTGCCAAATAATCCATTAAAAGGACACTTTGTCCTTCAAGTGAAAGGTTAGAAATATGAAGATAAAAATATTTCTCTCCAAAATGATTAGCTGATTCAAAACCTTATAATCTAACATATTTTATAGCGTTTGTCGCTACAACGACATTCAAAAGTACTAGATCAGAAATGAAAACCTTATAAAGTTATATATTTTATAATGTTTATCGCTGTAGCGACACCTTTTTACTATAGTACTAAAATTTACAGATGAAAACATTATAAAACATGCCTATATGGGAGATTTTATAATTAAATATCAAAGATATATAGATAACTTTTAAAATTTCTGATTGACTTAGAGTTTATTGTAGTATATATGGAACAAAGTCAGTACATACAAAGTGCACATGAAACCTTTATAATCAATAAGCTCATTATTATGAAAGGAGAGCAAAACTATGAAAAATACATTATATGATCGGCTAGGCGGAGCTGAAGTCATTAGGAAATTGGCAAACGATATAGCAGAAAATCATCTTGCTAACCCTCTTATAAAAACTCGATTTGAAGTAGTTGAGAATATGGATAAGGTGAAAGAAATGGTTTTTGAATTTATTTGTGCCGGTACCGGTGGTCCTCAGACCTATACAGGTAAAGATATGCTGAGTGCACACAAGGGGATGAATGTTTCCGAACAAGAATTCATAGCGGTGGTGGATGATATCCTTGCTGCAATGGATCAAAATAATATTGGTGAAACTGAAAAAAATGAGATGCTGGTGATTGCCTATTCGCTCAAAGGTGAAATTATACGTGTATAAACAGAATATGATATTGAAACTTCTTTCCTTCCTTTACGGGATCTAAAGATCTTTCTCTATCAAGGGGCAGCCAAATGCTCTTTGTTTAAATGATCATGAGAAATCTCTGTCTGTTCCTCATAAAAAGATCACTTCCCTTCTTTAAATTCACATGCACCACTATACTCGTCACATGGAAATTCAATATACAGATGATTCGCCAAATTCTCTGAAACAAAATCCCAATTGACCAGTTCCCACCATTTTTCAAGATACGCTGCCCTTACATTTCTATAATCTATATAGTAGGCATGTTCCCAGACATCACAGGTGAGTAAAGGTCTATGCTCATAAAGGATCGGATTATCGGCGTTAGATCGTGCTTCGATGATCAAGCTGCTCTCTTTGTTGATGCTCAGCCATACCCATCCTGATCCAAACAGGGTTGCAGCAGTTTGCAGGAAACGTTCTTTAAATTGCTCCATTGAATCAAAGTCACGTTGTATCCACTCTAACAACGTATCTGAAGGTGCACTTTTTTTGCTGCTCATTCCATTGAAGTAAAAGTCATGATTGTAAACCTGAGAAGCATTGTTAAAAATGCCTCCATCAGATTTTTTAATGATCTCTTCGAGTGCCATCTCTGCAAACTCTGTATCTTTGATCAATGTATTTAATTTATTGACATAGCCCGCATGGTGCTTACCGTGATGATACTGCATAGTTTCTTTTGAGATATACGGTTCCAAAGCATTTTCATCAAAAGGCAATTTCATTAATGTATGTGTCATAATAATTCCTTTCCATATTCTAATTTTAAAGAAAATATGTATTTCATTTTAGATTTTAAACAGAAAGTATGTAATACTTGTGTAGTGAAATATTTTAGTAAAAATCTATACTTAACTTACTGATCCACTGATCTTAATGAAACTATAAACTAAAGGGAGTAAACTAAAAGAATAAAGTTAAGGAGTTCTCATGGCAATATTACAATCATACGGCGCTGCCGAGGTCGTTACTGGTTCCTGTCATCTACTACAGTTACAATATGGAACAAAGATTCTAGTGGACTGTGGAATGTTTCAGGGACTGGAGGAAGAGCGTAATGAGAACCCTTTTGGTTTTGATCCTGCAGATGTGGACTTTCTTCTTATTACACATGGGCATCTTGATCATGTAGGACGCATCCCTAAACTGGTCAAGGAAGGCTTTAAAGGAACTATCATCACACACCGCTCAACGATGGATTTGGCTGAAGTGGTTATGCTTGACAGTGCACGCCTAATGAAAGAAGAATACAAAACTCGCTATAGAAAAGCAGAGCGTCGTGGTGAGGAAAAAGAGGTAAAAGAGCCTCTTTACACGGAGAATGATGTACAGGATGTCTATCATTGTCCGATGATCTTTGCTACTTATAATGAACAGATCGATCTTGGAAATGGTATTTTTGTAAACTTTAAAAATGCTGGGCATATTCTTGACTCGGCGATCATTCAAGTGATGTTTGAAGAAGATGGAGCAAAAAAAACAGTTGTTTTCAGCGGAGACCTTGGTAATGAGGATGATCTGGTTATGCCTTCCCCTGATATCATTGAAGAAGCAGATGTTCTCTTCATCGAATCTACCTATGGAGATAGAAACCATAAAGGGGTTAAAGAGAGTGATCTTGAATTGAAACATGTGATACAGAAGACATTCATGAATGACGGGAACGTCCTTATCCCCTCTTTTGCTATAGAACGTACTCAAGAGATATTGTGTCTGCTTAAACAGATGTATGACAGAGGTGAACTGCCGGTGTGTCAGATCTTTCTTGATTCACCCATGGCGATCCGTGCGACAGAGATCTATAAACGATATCACGAAGAGTTAAGTGAGTGTTGTAATGAGTTTTTAGAACGTGATGGTACGATTTTTGATTTTCCGTATCTACACTATACTCCCAGTGTACAAGACTCCATAGAGATCAATGATGAAGATTCCCACTGTATCATTATCGCTGGTGCAGGTATGTGTAATGGTGGACGTATACTCCAACACTTTAAACATCGTCTCTGGAATGAAAAGAATGCGCTTGTATTTGTAGGGTATCAGGTACAAGGCACACTTGGACGAAAGATCGTAGATGGTGCCAAAAAGATCAAAGTGTATGGTGAGGATATAATCATCAAAGCAAAAGTACACACCATTAATGGATTTTCCGCACATGCAGATCAAAATGGTCTTATAGATTGGATGAGTAAATTCAAGAAACTAGATAAAATTTTCCTCATCCATGGAGAAAGAGATAAACAGGAGATATTCCAAAAAGAGATAGAGAGACGTTTACATAAAAAAGCACATATTGTGAAACATGGAGAGAAGATCGGTAT
>SOIK01000066.1 GCA_004377245.1 Sulfurovum sp.
ATCGTCATAGCTCCGGACATAGCGTTAGAAAAGATGTTTTTATGGCTTAACATTGCCCCTTTAGGTTTACCTGTAGTCCCTGAAGTATAGATAATGACTGCCGTATCTTCAAGCGTTCTTTGTGTATGTTCTGCAGGAGTGTCTGATTTGAGAGCTTCTTCAAAAGAGTGATGTTGCTCACCTTCAGCCAACTCATCACCTTCCCACAAAATAAACTGACAAAGCGAACTTGCTTTACTGCTGTTAACCACTTTGTCATGTATGACAGATGCTACCAATACAGAACTGCCACTATCTTCCAAGATATAGCTAAGCTCTTCCTCTTTTAAAAATGTATTAACAGGAACAACTATAGCACCTAACTTTGAAGCAGCAAAAACCGTATAGATAAACTCTGGTGAATTTCGCAAAAATAGCGCGATCTTATCACCCTCTTTTACACCTTTTTGGGCCAAAAACCCAGCGAGTTTATCTACCTTTTCCAAGATCTCACCATAGGTGATCTTCTCATCATCTACAAAAAGCGCAACTTTTGATCTACGCTTCTTTGCCTGAAATGTTATGAGTTCATAAAAGTTATTAAACTGATAGCTCATATTAATACTCGTACGAGAGTCCTACTGTTGTTAGGAATGCTCCACCTTCATGGAAACTTCCTCCACTATTAAGTAGTGAGTTTTCATCATCATGAGCTCCGGGTACTAAAGAAATTGATTCTTTACTGTCATATAAGAATGCTGCACCCCAAGAAAGGTTGTCTGTCTGCTGGTATCGGAATCCCATAGAGAAGATCTTGGCATCACTATCTGGTAATTCAAATCCTAATGTCTCTACAGGTACTGCTGTTTCATCGATAGCAAACCCCATCATCATAGTTATTTTATCCATTTCCATGGTTGCCCCGATTCTAAAGGTATTGGTATCTTTCCAATTTTTAGCAATTGGGTCATCAAAAACAGGCATAAGTCCTGCCTGAATCGGCCGGTCATAGTTAAAATCAAGTGTTTCATATGTAGACCAATATGTTCTTTCATAATTAAACTCTAATGTAAACTTCTCTTGCCATGTTTTAGAAATAGCAATGTTCAGGGCTGCAGGAAGAGGTACTGTAACCTCAGCATCATATTGCTGTCCTACCCCACCAAAATAAAGATTGGCTTGTCCTTCTTCTTGTAAATCGATATTTGAGCGATACGTTACAGCAAAGTTGATATCACTTGTAGGTTTATAAGTCATAGCTAAATTGTAGCCAAACTCTACTGTATCACCCTCCATTTCTCTCTTGATAGGAGCAATACTTCCCCCATCACTCTTTATAACACCTTCACTATATATGAGTCGTAAACCACCACCAATACTGAAGTCATCCGTTACTCTATAGGAAAGAGAAGGATTGAGCTCTACAATTTTAAGCGTAAACTCTTCAGCATAAAGCTTCTGATAAGGAGTCTCCCATCTTTTTGTTAATCCACCTGGAGCCGTCATACTTACACCCCATCTAAAATCACCTATAGGCTTAGAGACATAATGAAGAAATGGAATTAGAATGTCTTCTGCTTCAGATTCTCCAGAGAATGGATCCATCAACGTATAGACATTAGCTGGCAGGTGTGCTAAAGTTATACCACCTTCTACATAACTTTTACCTGCATCCATAAAACTCATATTTGCCGGATTATAGTACGCTGTATCTGCACCTGTTGTATGTGCTACATATGCTGCACTAAGTGCCATTGAATTAAGTGACTGTTCAGGTATTCTATATCCCTGTGCCACAATGACCGATGATGCTACTATACTGAGTGTTACTATTTTTTTCATTTCCATCTCCTAGTACCCTATTGTTGCTTCTCTTGTTTGAGCAAAAATATTTGCTGCTACACCATATGCCATTGGTCCACAGTCTGTATGTCCAACAGGCTCAGGTAAGCCCAACTCTGCTTCAACCGGTACAATACTTACATTCGCTGCACCATAAGCATCCATTGTTGCTTCTGCAACTTGAGCAATTGCAAATGGAATCACTTCATCCCCCTGACAATGAACAAGTTTCACTGTTGTTTGCGGTCCCCATGTATGTACATTATTTTCTACAACTGCTTGTCTAAACCAGTTATCCGGATTGGTAAGAAAATCATTTACCAATATAGGATTAAATAAACCATTTGGTCCCGTTGTTATTGTAGTAAGTTCCGCATCAATTTGTGTACGATTAAAATCTCCATTAAAGAGTGTTTCAAGTTTTGAAGCATAAGGTTCATTAATTATCGATGCAACATCTTCATCATAAGCAAGTGCATACGAATAACCTATATCTGCCATAAAAGAAGGAACCGAAAGTGTAGGCTGAATCAAAGCACCATATACTGTACGATTAACATCATAAGGTCCTGCCATCGGTGCAGCCATAGTTACATCAAGTTCACCCTCTTGCTCTATCTTCTCAAGTGTTGCCAATGCAGCATAACCACCTTCACTATATCCTGTAATAAAAAGTTGTCCATTAAGATTTATCGCATTATTTACTGCAAATATTTTTGCTGCTTTGATAAAGTCAACCGTAGCATTTGCAAGTGACTTTTTAAGTACAAATGGATGATAATGATCAACTGAGTCACCAAATCCTATATAGTCAGCTTGTAATGTAACAAATCCTCCCAGAGAAGTTAAAATGATGGAAGAGCCATCTGGTGCATTATTGGTACCTGCAATCACAGTAGGTGCTTCAGCATTGGGAAAAATAGTCCCATGACTATCACTTACCATAGATAATCCAAGGATATCATAGACAATATCAGGTAAGCCAACAGGAACAACCATTAGTCCTGAAACTGCTACACTGTTACCTTCTTCATCTATAGTCATGTAAGGGATTTTATATGCTTTATAGCCATAAACTGTAGTATTCTCATCCACACCAGGAGTTCCCGCAGCTATCAGTGACCCTTTAATACTTTCACCATCTAGATCAACAACAACCTCTCCACCTACTACTGTTTCATTGGTTGGTTGATGTAAGTCTCCACAACCTACAAAAAACAGTACTGAAATTACCCATATCAACTTTACTATTTTTTCCATAATCTTCCTCCTAATTTAAAATTGAACCCACTGAATAGCCTATACCATACAGAAACTACGTCATCTTGAATCAAGTTCAGGATGACGTTAGGTTATTCAAAGGACTCAAGTTAATTTTCAACCAAAGCATACAATGCTCTGATCTCCTCCGCCCAAATTGACCCATCAATTGTTTCCAAGACAAGTGGTATGTCATCCATACGCGAGTCATTCATAATAAATTTAAAGGCATCCCAACCTATCTCTCCCTGACCTAAAGAGTGGTGCCTGTCTACCCGTGAACCTAGTTTTGGTTTGGAGTCATTAAGATGCATCCCCATAAGGTACTGCGAACCAACGATACGGTCAAATGTCTCCATCGTTTCATCATAGGCTTCTCTCGTACGCAAGTCATACCCTGCTGCAAACGTATGACAAGTGTCTAAACAGACACCTACTCTACTTTTGTTTTCTATTTTATCGATGATATATCCAAGATGTTCAAACTTATATCCAAGGTTAGACCCTTGACCTGCCGTATTTTCTATGACAAGCTTTACATCCGAATCTTTAGTGGCATTTATCGCTCTATTCATAGACTCTGCGATAACATCTAAACAGTGCAACTCAGCTTCCATCAATTTATCGTCATACTGCGGATCTTTTTTAGGAATCTTTACTAAGTGGGAACCTGGATGAAAATTTAGCTTATCTAAGCCCAATATACTGCATCGTTCAAGTTCATCTATAAATGCATCTCTGGACTTCTCCAGCTTTTCTACTTCTGGATGCCCAAGGTTAATGAGGTAAGAGTCATGAGGTAAGACATGCTTAGGTAAGATACCTG
>SOIK01000149.1 GCA_004377245.1 Sulfurovum sp.
AAAGACGGAAGTTTTTCATCATGCCATTTTCCATAAAAAGCACTTTAATGTCTTGCCCTCCGATATCGCAAATGATGTCGATACTCTCACCAAAAACAGCTTGGGCACTCTTCATATGGGCGATAGTCTCTATGATGTTAGCATCTGCTTTAAGTGCTCCCTCCAGTACATCTGCGGCATACCCAGTTGTACCCAATCCTTTGATATCATAAAGGTTCTCTGGGTCCTGTTCTTTTATCTTTTGAAGGAGCTCTACGGTGTCTTGTATAGGGTTTCCTTTTGAGAGTTGATAGACTTTGAGAAGCAGTCTCCCCTCTTTGTCAACCAAGACTGCTTTAGAGCTGGTAGAACCTCCGTCCATACCTAGGTAACACTCTGTTTTTTCACTAAGTTTGACAGGTTCAAAAGGGGGGATGCTATAGGTATCTTTAAAGGCTTTAAGTTCTTCAGGACTTTGAACAAGTGGTGTGTCGTTACTGGAACTACTCTGTATGCTTCCTGATTCCACTAAAGTTTTGAGTTGTAGTGTCCCTCTGTAGGACTTGTCATGGCTGGCTTCACCCTCACCAAACACCACTGCACCAAAGGCAGCATAATACTGAGCATTATCTGGCACGATGATGAGTTCATTGATCTTCTCTTTATCATACTTTATACCTCTTTCGTCCCAAAGTTCAGCTATTCGCATACGCCAACACTCTTGCAGAAATGGTAAGTACGTGTTAGGACCACCTAAAAGAAGTACTTTAGGCATGAGTGTACTACCCCGTGTAAGTACGGTAAGGTTTTGCATGACAATGGCATCGGCCAGTGAGTTCATGATCTCGTTAGAGGGCACAGAGGTTTTCACAAGGTTTACGATGTCTGTCTCGGCAAAGACACCACATTTGGCTGCAACATGGTGAAGTTTGTCTGCCTCAAAGGTAAGTTTTTGCACATCATCGCTCTCCATACCTACTTTCATGGTACACTTCTCTATGGTTGCACCTGTACCAGAGGCACACTTGTCATTCATAGAAGTAGAGACGGTTTTTTTACCATCTTCTCCCTCTTTAAAGTGAATGATCTTCGCATCTTGACCACCCAACTCTACCACGGCATTGACATCAGGGTGATAGTATTCTACAGCAAGCACTACAGCATTTACCTCTTGCACAAAACGCGCATTGATCGTAGGAGCTATACGGCTTGCTCCAGAACCTGTAATGTAGACTTTGTCTATCTTTTTATAGGCTTCAGCATGGGTAGTGGCAAGTGTTTCGAGTAGTCTTAGGAGTGTTTCGGCCTGCCTGGTATCATGTGCTGTGTATGCTTTGGCTATGATCTTAAAATTTTCATCACACAGTACATATTTGACGGTGGTAGAACCGATGTCTATACCCAGTGCGTATTTCTCTATCATTCCTTGAGTCATGTTACCCCTTTGTGGCATTCTTTTTTCTGTTTGTAAATGCCCATACTATCCATACTATACCAAGAATAATATAAGGAACACTTAACATCTGTCCAGTATTAAATGGTAAATCTGTTGTATAGGCTGCTTGTCTTGTTTTTGCATACTCTATGAAAAATCGTGCGGTAAAGAGTGTGACTAAAAAAGTCCCTGGGAGTATCTTCGTAGCAAATAGAGGACTTACCTTACGATAGATAGTAACAAGTATGGCAAGGATAATGAGGTAAGCAAATGCTTCATAGAGTTGTACAGGGTGTCTAGGTATCATGTCCACTCGTTGAAAGACTATTGCCCAAGGAAGTTCAGAAGGGGTTCCTAGTATTTCGGAGTTAAAAAGGTTACCAAAACGTACAAAAGCAGCAGTCAATGCTCCAGGCATAGCCACTCTAGAGAGTAGCCATGTATAAGATTCGTTATAGCGTTTGGCAAATACGTAAAGGGCTATGAGTACCCCAGCAAGACCACCATGACTGGCCAGTCCCCCTTTCCATACAGCAAGTATCTCAAGTAGATGACTTAGGTAGTAGTCTGGTTCATAGAAAAAACAATGTACCAAACGGGAACCCACCACAGCACCGATTATAATGTAAATAAGAAGGTTGTCAAGTACAGCAGGGTCTCTCTTCTCACGTTTGTAGATCCAGTTGAGTATCATAAGTCCAAGAAAAAAAGAACCCACAAAAAGAACTCCATACCAACGAAGCTGAATCGATCCATATTCAAATATGTTGGGATTGACATTCCAGATAAAATGTTCCATCTGTTTGACACCTTATGTTTAATTGGTGGGTATTATACTCTAAATTGTTTAAGGTGGTTTTGTTGATGAGGGGCAGATTAAACAAATGATTGAGAAGATGATTGTATTAGGATATGATGCTACATTAATGCAGCATCATATCTTTTTTTATTTTTTAGAACGCAACCTTAGAACGCTCCATAGAGCATCAGAAGAACATGATTTTTATCGTCTGATACGCTTGCGTCAACAGCATAGGTGTAATTCAATTGCACCTCTACATTTTCCGCAAAAAAGTATTTAGCACCAATAATCGCTTTATCGTCAGAAGAGTTTGTTGCCTTTCCATTATCTGCAATTCTGTATCCAGCAGAGAGGTTGAAAACAGAAGGTATTATTCCTACTTCAGTCAAGAAAGTTGCTGCAGATTTATCGTTAACTTCTGTGTTATAGAAGGATTCTGCATCATGCTTAACCTTTGCATATGTGGCAAAAAAGCTCAAAGGTACATCCTTGACACTTCCTAGTGCTTGAAAATCAAGCGCATAAGCATCTGTTTTTTGTTGAAGTAGTGGAGTATTAGGATCTTTGTCGTCATCACTTTTAGCGGTTCCTGACCAAATTTGTACACCAAATCCTAGATCCCATGACCCAAATGTGGGTGTCATAGCGGCTCTGAAATAATGTGCAGGTGTATAATCACTAACCGATCCATTGGTTGGCATCCAAGCAGAATAAACAATATTCCACAGATCATTATACAGATAAAGACCCAAGCCTTCTGCTTCAGTAGCTGTACCTATGTATTGTTGAGCAGAAATAGTTTTTCTATCTTCTAAGATTCTTGAATTTCTTACCGCCCCTGTATTGAGTACTTCAAATGAAGCAGATGGACCAAACCCGTCCGTTAGATAAGGAACCACGCCGAGTGTATAGTTGCCGAATGTATAAGTGATGGGGAGTTTAAAATTTGCTAAACCAAATGTATTATCATCTGCGTCATATCCTATTTCAATAAATGTTCCTATGTGTTTCGAAACACATCCTCCAATAATCAAAGCAGCTTCATCTGGAAATTCCAAAAGGCTTTTTGTTTTGTCACCGTCTTGAGCCCTTATTTTGACTACAAAAGACGTATTCAGCGTCTCCGGAATAGAAAGAAAATTTTCTTTTTCCGGATCTTCAATCGTTCCCTGTTTCCCCATCATAGTAAAACCACTGGCTTTAAACTGTCTACCAAATGAATTTAGCGCAGGGTAACCATTTTGAGAGTGACATGCATTACATGATACTCCCATCTACCGTGCAAATGACGGTGTTGCATACACATTAGAGACGAGGCCGATCAGCATCCCTCCAAAGATAATAAATAAACGTAACATCTAAACTCCTTTATTCTTTTAAAGTGGCAATAGCTACTTTATATGATTCCGGGCCCTTTCAGAGATTCAAAAAGACCATCTCCAGCATAGTCAAGATTTCTAACTATTTAAGTTAATAAAATCTAATAAATATTACAATATATTTTATAAATTGAGTTTAAAAATATTTATTATTAATTATATTAAGAGTTAATGGTAAATTTGGTAGAATATACAAGATATATTTAAATCCGAAGTATGTAATAGGATTAAAAGGAGAATTTATGGAAACGACATTTGATATGTTTATAGAGACA
>SOIK01000232.1 GCA_004377245.1 Sulfurovum sp.
GTATCTACTGCCATGAGATTTGCACCTGCGTACTCTATCATCACGACATTAGCAGTTTTTTGTCCCACACCTGCAAGCTTGACAAGTTCATCACGCTCCAATGGTATCTCATTTTCATAATTTTCTACGACACTTTGTGCCATTTTGATGAGGTTTTTGGCTTTGTTGTTAAAAAAAGAACAGGTATTGATGTAACTTTTGACTTTATCTAAGTCAGCATTAGCAAGAGAGATAGGGTCAGGGTAAGCTTTAAAAAAGGCAGGGGTGATGACATTAACACGTTTATCCGTACACTGGGCAGAGAGCATCACAGAGATGAGTAGTTCATAAAGATTGCGGTATTCAAGTTCAGTCACTGAGTCTGGATAATGTTCTAAAAAAAGTGCTTTGATCTCTTCTATCTCTTTTTTTGTTGCTTTTTTCACTTTTTTCCTCTTTTTCTCCACAATTTCCCTCTATTACCTTTTTTGGCAATCTTATCACAAGTCAACTTTATACATTAATTTATTCCATTAATGATTTATTTAACTTGTATAGATATACTTTTAATATTAACTTACAAAAAGGATTTATACTAAATGTTAAAACTAGCAAAAACTTCATTAATGGCGGTTGTGATCATGGCAACATCTGTAGTAGCATCAGACATACTTGTTACTGTTAATGGTAAAAATATTACAAAACAAGATGCGGAAGCATTTGTAAATGCATCTTCACCTAATGCACATTTTTCTCAGTTAGATAAAGCACAACAAAACATGATAAAAGAGAGACTTATTGAAAAAGCACTTTTTACAGAGTTGGCTAAGCAAGAGGGTGTTGATAAAAAACCGGAATTCATACGAAATATGGCAAAGATAAAAGAAGAACTTCTTGTAAACATGTGGATGAAAATGCAGATGGATAATGTTATAGTCAGCGACAGTGAAGCAAAAGAATTTTACGATAAAAATGCTAAAAAGTTTATGCAGCAAGCCTCTGTAAATGCTAGACATATCTTGGTTAAAGAAGAGAAGGAAGCACAAGCGATCATCGATATACTTACTCCTCTTAAAGATAAAGCACTTCAAGAGAAGTTCATCGAGTTAGCAAAAGCAAAATCTACGGGTCCTTCAGGTCCAAAAGGTGGAGATCTTGGAAGCTTCACAAAAGGGCAAATGGTTCCAGAGTTTTCAAAAGCAGTATGGGCGCTGGAAAAAGCACAAATCACCACTAAACCAGTGAAAACACAGTTTGGTTATCATGTGATCTATCTTGAAAGTAAAGCAGAAGCGAAGCCAACACCTTATGAGCAAGTTAAAGAGAAGATTATCATATCACTTAAACAAAAACAATTTAGCACAAAGATAACAGAAGTGGCTAAAGAGCTTAAAAGCAAAGCAAAGATCGTTGACTTTTCAAAAGAAGTAAATGCAACTAAAAAGTAATTTTTTAGTAATTAGAATAGGAAAAATATAATGAAGAAATATTTAGTTGTATTGAGTTTGTCTATGGGTTTATTTGTTAACTCAGTATCTGCTGATACATTAAAAAATAGTTTAACAAATATGTTAAATGAAAAAGATACATCATCTATGGTAGACCTAAGTAATATTGACTTAAATGCAAAACCTAGACCTGTAAAAAAGGTGAGAAAAACAAGATCTAGTAAAGCAGTAGTTGCCACGATAAATGGCCATAAAATTCTTAAAAAAGAAGCAGATGCACATCTAAAAAAGAGAACACAAGGTAAAGTGTCAAACTTTGACCATTTACCTAAGAAACAACGCTTAAGACTTATTCAAGAGATGGCACTGCCTATACTTGCATTAGATAGTGCTCAAAAAGAGTTATCAGTAGAAGAGAAAGAGGCTGTATATGCACGTATGTGGATGCAGAAAGAAGCTTTAAAAATCAAAATCACTGATGAACAAATTAAAGAAGTATATAATCAGTTAAAACAGCAGTCTCAGGAGAATAATAGCACAGCAAATATTCCTACATTTGAAAGTATCAAAGATAAAATGAAAATTCAGATGATCGAAAAGAAAATGATAGGTAAATTAATGAAAGATGTAGAGATAAAAGTACAGTAAATAAATCATATTAATCAGTAATTGGTAAATATTTGGTAAAATACTCAAGATAATTATAAAAAAGGACAATATAGAATGAAAAAAATTCTAGCAACATTAGGATTAGCATTAATGCTTACTACAGGTAACGCAGCAGCAGAAACAGCTGGTACTGTAAATGATATGGAAATTACTGTTGCAGAAGCAGACAAAGCACTTAAAGCACTTACAAAAGGTGAAATGACATGGGCTAAACTTCCAAAAGATGATAGAAAGCAACTTATTCAGATGATGGCACCAAGTAAATTGGTAGCAGCAGCATCAAAAAAAGGTTTAACAGATAAAGAGAAAGAGGCAGCACTTGCAGGTTTCTGGATGCAGAAAAAAATGTCAAAAGTTGAGATTTCTGACAAAGAAGCAGAAGAAGCGTATAATAAAATGAAAAAAGCAGCAAAAGCAGCAAAAAGTAAACAAAAAATTCCAGAGTTTAAAGCAGCAAAAAATAATATAAAAATGCAACTTGCTCAAGAAAAAGTTGTTAGTGAGTTGATGAAGAATGCAAAGATAAAATTAAAATAATTCCATAAAGAGGAAGTTGTAAATGTCTACAAAAGTATTGGATGTAGTTGAAGCGGGTGTTGTCACAGGTGATGACCTTCAAAAGATCTTCAAAGTCGCAAAAGAAGAAGGTTTTGCCCTTCCTGCTGTTAACGTAGTAAGTACAACTTCTATTAATGCTGTACTTGAATCAGCTAAAAATGTAAATTCGCCTATCGTCGTTCAGTTTTCTAACGGTGGTGGAGCATACTATGCGGGCAAAGGTTTGCCTTCAGACCAAGCTGCCATCTTAGGTACTATTTCCGGTGCAAAACATGTACATACTGTAGCAAAAGCCTATGGTGTACCAGTAGTACTTCATACAGACCATGCTGCAAGAAAACTTCTTCCTTGGATCGATGCATTGCTAGATGCAAGTGAAGAACACTTTGAAGCGTATGGTATCCCTCTTTTCTCTTCTCATATGATCGATCTCTCTGAAGAGCCTATCGAAGAAAATATCGCTACATGTAAAGCTTACTTAGAACGTATGTCTAAAATGGGCATGACATTGGAGATAGAACTTGGTGTAACAGGTGGTGAAGAAGAGGGTGTTGATAACACTGAGATAGATAATGCGCTTCTTTACACACAACCTGAAGAGGTAGCGTATGCCTATGAAGAACTTAGTAGAGTTTCTGATAAGTTTACCATAGCAGCCTCTTTTGGAAATGTGCATGGTGTCTATAAACCTGGTAATGTTGTTCTCACGCCAAAAATCCTTGATAACTCACAAGCTTATATAGAAGAGAAGTTTGGTACAGCTAAAAAGCCTGTAGATTTTGTTTTCCATGGTGGTTCTGGATCTGAACTTTCAGACATTCGTGAAGCCATCGGTTATGGTGTAGTGAAGATGAACATCGATACAGATACCCAATGGGCATTCTGGGATGGTGTAAGAGGGTATGTGAATGAACATAAAGATTATCTTCAAGGGCAGATAGGTAATCCTGAAGGTGAAGATAAACCAAACAAAAGTCACTATGACCCACGTAAATGGCTTAGAGCGGGTGAACTATCAATGGTAGCTAGACTTGAAAAAGCGTTTGATGATCTAAATTGCGTGGGACGCAATTAGTGTTAAGTACTAAGCGTTAAGTGTTAAGAATTTGCATCACTGTGTGATGCTTTCTTTTATGATGAATCTAAATCTCCCTTCTCCTGTACAATCTATCATTTTTGAAAATCAACAATTTTATTTAAAACG
>SOIK01000059.1 GCA_004377245.1 Sulfurovum sp.
CTTAATGATCTTACAATCATCACACATTTTTTTAACTGATGGTCTAACCTTCATTATGGTTACTCCTATAATTGTTATATACATAGAAAACGCTTCTATGCTAAAGCATGACTTAGAAAAAAACTAAATTTTTTTCTGGACGCTGAGTCATGCTAAAGCTATACACTTCGATAACTTCAGCAGTTGACTCTCGCGACTAGTCGCTCTTTTCCGTTATTTGCACCTAGAGTGTGAAACACTCCTTTTTTGCGTGGATAGACGATGTTTTGTCTTTCCAACCCTTGAGTAATCGGTGCGACTTAATCAAAGATTCTTCGCGCAGTTTCCTAAAGCCTAATAGTTTTAGGGAGGAGGATTATACCGAAATATTTATTAAGTTTTTCTTATTGTTGAAATTATAGGATTTTTTTGGAGAAGAGAGCATCTATAGAAAGCTATAAATGCTTGAGAGAACGAAGTATGTCTCGTTCTATTTATATCTAAATGTGATACGACCTTTATCAAGACTGTATGGAGTAAGCTCCACTTTTACAGTATCTCCCGGAAGGATCTTAATATAGTGCATTCTCATCTTACCAGCGATATGACAAAGTACAATATGTCCATTGTCCAACTCTACTCTGAATGTCGCATTTGGCAATGCTTCAATCACTTTACCGTCAATTTCAATTACATCATCTTTAGCCATTATTTTCCTTTAATGAATTTTCTATATTTATAGTCTCAAACTATGCAGATATCGTGAAGCTTACGCCTCAGTCAAAATCACAGCTTTACCATCTACTACCGCTACCTGATGCTCATAGTGACTCGTATGAAGTTGATCTTCACTTATCACTGACCATTGATCTTCAAGCAATACAGGTTTCCCACTTTTCTGACAAACCATAGGTTCCAAACAAAAAACCATACCATTTTTGATCTTAGGTCCTTGATTTGGCTTGCCTTCAAGATAATTAGGGATGTTAGGTTCATCATGTGGCTTAGTACCGATACCATGTCCACAATAATCTCTTAGGGGGACAAAACCTCTACCAGTGATAAAGTCTTCAAGAATTTTGGTTAACTCTTTAAAACGCATACCCTCTTTGATAGAAGCGATCGCATGATAAAGCGCATCTTTTGAACACGCAATAAGTGCTTCATCTTCTGCAGAGATCTTGCCCACAGCCATAGTGATAGCTGCATCACCATAATAACCATCCAGCTTGGCACCAATGTCCAAGCCCAAGATATCGCCCTCTTTAACCACAATATCTGTAGGCACTCCATGAATACATACTTGATTCACTGAAGTACATACAGATCCTGTAAAACCGTAAAGCCCTTTAAATGAGGGGATAGCACCGTGTTCACGCACAAAGGCATCGCCCATGGCATCTATCTCATTAAGTGTCATTCCGGGTTTGATTGTGTTTTGAAGATATTGAAGTGTTTTTCCAACGATCTCGCCAGCTCTTTTGAGCTTAGCGATCTCGTCAGGTTTTCTGATAGCAATAGCCATTATAGACCTACATTTCCTAATGTTTCATATTGACCCATTGTTCTTTGCGCTTCTATTTTTCTCATCGTATCAAGTGCAACTTGAACGATAATAAGTACAGCAACCCCACCAAAGTAGAAACTTGCACCCATTCCAGAGATGATCATAAATGGTATCGTAGAAATAATTGCAAGATATACAGCACCTGAACCAGTGAGTCTACTTGCAACTTCATTTAAAAACTCTTTAGTGTGTTCACCTGGTCTAACACCAGGGACAAATCCACCTTGTCGTTTTAGATTGTCTGCAATGTCTTTCGCATTAAATGCGATCGATGCATAGAAAAATGCAAAGAACATTACAAGTAAAAATGTTACTACATTAAAGGTAACTCCACCTGGCGCTAATGAATCTGCTATAGCAGTAGCAAATCCAGAAGTGCTTGACTGTAACATAGTCAATGGAAACATCAATACAGCTGAAGCAAAGATAGGAGGAATAACACCCGAAAGGTTTACTTTCACGGGGATATAGTTCATCACTCTCTTTGTTTGACTCTGCATAATGGTCTTTCTTGAGTAAGAGATAGGTACTCTTCTCTCACCCAGTTCCACATAAATAATAGCCAAAATAGTGATCAGCATGATCGCTAAAATAGCAAGTATCGCTAAGAAGTTCATCTCACCGGCATTTACTGCTCTGATCGTATTACTTATCGCTGATGGTAATCCAGAAACAATACCGGCAAAGATAATAAGTGAAATACCGTTACCAATACCCTTTTGCGTGATCTGTTCACCGATCCACATAAGCAACATTGTACCTGCCAACATAGAGAAGGTAGTAAGAATAGTAAACATCATAGGATCTATCATTACGGCACTCTGTCCAGCACTACCTGTCATACTTTGAAGCCCCATAGAGACACCAATAGCCTGTACTATAGTAATAAAAATAGTAAAGTAACGAATAATTTGCATATATTTTTGCATACCATCACGCTCTTTTTTCATTTGTCCAAGTGCGGGGAAAGTTGCTGCAAGAAGTTCCATAACGATGGAAGCAGTAATGTAAGGCATAATACCTAAGGAGATAATACTCATACGCTCTACGGCACCTCCAGAGAACATATTTGCCATACCTGCAATACCACCAGGGCTATCAAAGAAACCTTTGATAACATCAAGATCAACACCTGGTGTCGGAACATAGGCTAAAACTCTGTACGCAAATAGGAATCCTAACGTGATGAGGATTTTTTGAGTTAAAGCGTTGCCCATGATTATTTTCCGCTTGTTGTAACAGCTTCGTCTTTGATCTTAGCTGCAAGGTCTTTTGCACTTGCACCGATCAATTTGACTCTAGTTACTGTTTTTTGCAATTTGTGAACTGACTTGATACTCTCAAGAGTAATTTCAGAAAGCTCAGCGATCGCTTTGATTTTTTCTACATTGATCACATATGGTTTCTCTACTTTAGACGTGAAACCAACTTTAGGTAATCTTTTGTAAAGTGGCATTTGTCCACCTTCGAAACCTCTTTTTCTACTGTAACCAGTTCTAGATTTTTGACCTTTGTTACCACGTCCAGCCGTTTTACCTGTTCCTGAACCTTGACCACGTCCAACTCTTTTTCTATTTTTCGTTGAACCTGGAGCAGGTTGTAAATTATGTAAACCCATACTTTACCCCTTACGCTTTGATTCTAGTAAGTGCTTGAATTGTTGCTCTTACTAGGTTATTTGGGTTGTTAGAACCGATTGACTTGCTAAGAACATCTTGGATCCCTGCAAGCTCAAGTACTGGTCTAGCAGCACCACCGGCGATAACACCTGTACCTTCACTCGCTGGTCTAAGCACGATTCTACTTGCGTTGAATTTGTGCTCGATATCATGAGCAATAGTTGTACCTTTGATGTTTACTTTCACAAGGTTCTTGTGTGCATCATCAACCGCTTTTTTAATCGCATCTGGAACTTCTTTGGCTTTACCAAATCCATATCCAACTGTACCTTTTTTGTCACCAATCACTACAAGTGCAGTAAATCTAAATCTTCTACCACCCTTAACAACTTTAGTAACACGACCGATATTAACGATTACTTCTTCAAATTCTTTTTCTATTTCTTCCATCATGCTTCCTTAAAACTTAATTCCGGCTTCTCTAAGTGCATCAGCAAATGACGCAACAACACCGTGGTAAAGGTAACCATTTCTGTCGAAAACAACAGTATCGATATTTTTAGAAGCAAGGTTTTTAGCCATCTCAGCAGCTACTTTTTTTACATCTTCTTGGTTTACTTTAAGTCCAAGTTTTCTTCCGTCTGCAGATGCAAGTGTTGCACCGGCATTGTCATCAATCGCTTGAGCATAGAAGTGTTTGTTAGACTTAAATACAGATAGTCTAGGAAGAGTATCTGTTCCGAAGATCTTACCTCTTACTCTAGCTTTTCTTTGAGCGCGAAGTTTATTTTTTCTTTTTTGAATACTTTTTAACATCTACCGCCCCTTACTTACCAGCTGCTTTACCAGCTTTTCTGATGATCACTTCATCTGTGTACTTCACACCTTTACCTTTGTAAGGCTCTGGTGGTCTGAACGCTCTGATCTCAGCAGCGGCTTGACCTACTGCTTGTTTATCAGTACCATTAATAGTAACAATATTTTTATCCACTTTAATTTCAAGTCCCTCAGGGATATCAAAATTAATGTCATGAGAGAAACCAAGTTGAAGGTTAAGTACTTTACCTTGAACAGCTGCTCTGTAACCAACACCGTTGATCTCTAAAGATTTAGTATAACCTTTATCTAAACCAATGATAATGTTGTTAAAGAGTGCTCTGTATGTTCCCCAGAACGCTGCATCTTGTTTTTCTTCACCTTTTCTTGAGAAAGTTACTTCAGAACCATCAATACTGATGTCCACTCTTCCATGAGTTTCAAGTCTTTTTTCAAGATTGCCTTTTTTAGCCACGAGAGTCGTACCGTCGAGTGATACATCAATACCACTTGCAACAGTTACTGGTCTTTTTCCTATTCTTGACATCTTTATTCCTTACCAAATACTACAGATTACTTCGCCACCGATTCCACGTTTAAACGCTTCATCATTTGCTAGTACACCTTGGCTTGTTGAAACAACCAAAGTACCGTAACCATTTTTAAATGTTCTAATATCATCTTTACCTTGGTGAACACGTCTACCAGGCTTAGAAATCTTTTTAAGTTCGTTGATAACGCTTTTTTCATTTTCGTCATATTTAAGAACTACTTTAATCGTTTTTTTGTTTCCATCTTCTTTTACTTTGAAACTCTCAAGGTAACCTTTATCTACCAAAATAGATACAGTCGCTTCAATTGTTTTAGAGTGAAGAAGTGTAGTAACGTCTAGTCTTCTTTGCGCAGCATTTCTTATACGAGTAAGAGAGTCTGCAATTATATCTGTCATCATCTTTTTCTTCTCCTTACCAGCTTGCTTTACGCATACCAGGAATTAGACCTTCATTGGCCATTTTTCTTAAACACACACGACAAAGACCAAAGTCTTTGTATACTGAGTGAGGTCTACCACAAATATTACATCTTGTATATGCTTGCGTAGAGAATTTTGCTTTTCTCTTCTGCTTAGCGATCATTGATTTCTTAGCCATTACTTTCTCCCTTTAGAAAAAGGCATACCAAGCTTTTCTAAAAGCGTGAATGCTTGTTTGTCATCTTCAGTGCTCGTAACGATAGTAATGTTCATACCATGTGTTTTGATCACTTTATCAAACTCAACCTCTGGGAACATCAATTGCTCTTGAAGACCGAAGTTATAATTACCTCTACCATCAAAACCTTTTCTTGGTGTACCTCTAAAGTCTTTTACTCTTGGAAGTGCAATAGATACGAGTTTATCAAAGAAGTTATACATATTTGCACCTCTAAGTGTTACTCTTATACCTGTTGGAGCACCTTCTCTAGCTTTAAAACCTGCAACAGATTTCTTAGCCATAACAACTACCGCTTTTTGTCCAGCGATAATTGAGATAGTGTCTGCCATGTTTTGGATAAGTTTAGAGTCTTTACCCTCTTCACCTGCACCAACAGAGATAACTATCTTTTCAAGCTTAGGAGTCTGCATCGGGTTAGCAACCCCACACTCTTCTCTGAGTGCAGGAACGATGTCATTGTACTTTTGCTTCATTCTACTCATAGGATTATGCCTCTACTTTTTTTACATTTGAGATGTGGATTGGCATTTCTTTGTTGTCAAATCCACCCTCTTTGTTCTGCTCGCTTGGTTTTACAGCTTTTTTAGCCATTTTACAACCTGCAACGATTACTGCATCTTTTTTTGTAAGTACTTGAAGAACTTCTCCAGTTGTACCTTTATCATCACCAGCGATGATCATTACCTGATCACCTTTTTTGATTTTGAATGTTTTTGCCATACTACCATACCTCCGGTGCAAGTGATACAATTTTCATAAAACCTGCATATCTTGTTTCACGACTTACAGGGCCGAAGATACGAGTACCTATTGGCTCTTTTTTGTCGTCGATGATTACTGCGGCATTGTCGTCAAATCTAATAAGTGAACCATTTTCTCTCTGGATCTCTTTTTTAGTTCTAACAACTACTGCTTTAATAACCTTACCTTTTTTTACTTTTCCAGTTGGAAGTGCTTTTTTCACAGAAGCAACGATAACGTCACCTACTGATGCGTATCTTCTTTTAGATCCACCAAGAACCTTGATACACATGATCTCTTTAGCACCAGAGTTATCTGCTACATTTAATCTAGTAAAACCTTGGATCATTACACTTCTCCTCTCTTCACGATTTCAAGAAGTCTGAAACTTTTTGTTTTAGAAAGTGGTCTACATTCAACTGCAGTCACTGTATCTCCAACATTAATGTCATTTTTCTCATCATGAATAAGATATTTTTTAAATCTTTTTACTGTTTTGTGATATCTTGGGTGAAGAACTCTTCTCTCAACCAATACAGTTGCAGTTTTGTCTCCGGCCTTTTTAATCACAGTACCTGTTATTTGTCTTTTTGGCATAAATGACCCCTTACTTCGATCTAGCAGCAGTTAATGCTGTCTGGATTCTTGCGATATCTTTTTTCGCTACTCTTAACTCAGTAGTGTTTGTTAACTGCATAGTCTTCTGCTTTGCACTTAATGTAAACAACTCAAGTTTTTTCTCTTTAAGCATCGCTAAAAGGTCTGCTTCACTTTTGTCTTTCAAATCAATATAGTTCATTAGTATCCTTTAAAGCGACGATCTTACACTTAAATGGCATTTTATGAATTGCTAATGTGAGTGCTGCTCTTGCAAGCGTCTCTTCTACACCGGCCATTTCGAAAATAATTCTACCTGGCTTAATATTCATAACCCATTTATCAACACCACCTTTACCTTTACCCATTCTTGTCTCTAATGGCTTAGCAGTAAGTGGCTTATCCGGGAAAACTCTGATCCAAGTTTTACCTGTTCTTGCAATTTTTCTAGTCATTGTAATACGCGCAGCTTCGATCTGTCTAGAATCAATTCTACCAGCTTCAGTTGCTTTGATCGCGATATCACCGAACTCAATTTTGTTACCTCTGAAAGATTTACCGCGATTACGGCCTTTCATCTGTTTTCTCCATTTGGTTCTCTTAGGCATCAACATAACTATTCACCTCTTTTTCTAGATGGTCTTCTGCCACCTTTTTTCTCTTCTTTTGGCTCCGCTTGGATACCTTTAGCAAGAACTTCACCTTTGAAGATCCAAACTTTGATACCAATGATTCCATAAGTAGTATGTGCTTCTGCAAAACCGTAATCGATTTTAGCTCTAAGTGTATGAAGAGGAACTCTACCCTCTAAGTACCACTCAGTTCTTGCCATCTCAGCACCACCAAGACGACCAGATACAGAAACTTTGATCCCTTTTGCACCTGATTTAAGTGCACCCTGGATTACTTTTTTCATCGCTCTTCTGAAGGCAACTCTTCTTTCAAGTTGAGTTGCTACATTCTCAGCAGCCAGTTGACCTGAAGCTTGAGGACGTTTCTCTTCTTTAATGTTGATCGTTACATCTTTACCAAGCATCTTGATAAGTGTTGCTTTAAGCTTCTCAATGTCCGCACCTTTTTTCCCGATGATGATACCAGGACGCGCAGTTACGATGTTGATTCTTAATTTTTTAACAGTTCTTTCGATGATGATGTTAGAAACACCAGCATAGAAAAGTTCTTTTTTTAGGAATTTTCTGATTTTGTAATCTTCAGCGATAAAATCTGCTGTTCTACCTTTTGCCGGAAACCATCTTGATTCCCAGTTTCTGTTGATTCCAAGTCTAAGACCTATAGGATTTACTTTTTGACCCATATTATGCGTCCTCCCCAGTTTTTTCAGCTACGCCAACTTCTACTAAAATGTGCGCTGTTGGTTTAATGATTCTAGAAGCTGTACCTCTAGCTCTTGGTCTCCATCTTTTCATTACCGCTGCTTTGTCAACTCTACAAGAAGTGATTGTTACTTCTTCTGGTTCAAAGTCGCCGTTAGCAACTGCAGATGCAATTACTTTAGAAACGATACCCGCTGCTTTGTTAGGCATAAACTCTAACGCTGCAAGTGCAAGTTCAGCATTCATACCCTGAACTTCTCTAGCGATAAGTCTAGCTTTAGTAGGTGAAACTCTTACGAATTTTAATAATGCTCTACTCATATTAACCTACCTTCTTCTGAACAGAACCTTTGTGGCCCTTAAATGTTCTTGTTGGTGCAAATTCACCAAGTTTATAACCTACGTGGTTCTCTGTAATGAACACAGGGATGAATTGTCTACCATTGTGCACATTGATTGTCAAACCGATAAACTCAGGGAAGATCACAGATCTTCTTGACCAAGTTTTAATAGGCTTCTTTGAACCTTCTTCTTTTGCTTTAAGCACTTTTTTCATTAGGTGACCATCGATAAATGGACCTTTTTTTGTCGATCTTGCCATATCTTAGCCCCTTACTTTTTCTTCTTAGAGATAATTAACTTATCACTAGCTTGTTTTTTACGAGTCTTGTAACCCTTAGTTGGCATACCCCATGGAGATACCGGGTGACGACCTGAGTTCGTTTTACCTTCACCACCACCGTGTGGGTGATCGATAGGGTTCATTGCAGAACCACGTGTTTGTGGTCTAATACCAAGGTGTCTGCTTCTACCAGCTTTACCGATAACGATGTTAGAAAAGTCTTCGTTACCAACAGTACCGATAGTCGCTAAACATTCACCAAGGATATATCTCATCTCACTTGAAGGAAGTCTAAGAGAAACGTATTTACCGTCTCTACCCATGATCTGTGCATAACCACCCGCTGAACGTGCGATCTGACCACCATGACCTGGACTCATTTCAATGTTGTGAACCAATGTTCCTACAGGAATGTTTTTCAACTTCATTGTGTTACCGGTTTTAATATCAAGACCTGACTCTGCAGACATGATCTTATCACCTACATTAAGACCTTTTGGTTGAAGTACATATCTTCTGTCACCATCAACATATTTGATAAGACAAATTCTACAGTTTCTGTACGGATCGTACTCAACAGTTGCTACTGTACCTTCGATGTTAAATTTATTTCTTTTAAAATCAATGATTCTATAAAGTTTTTTAGCACCTGCTTCTCTGTGACGAGAAGTGATTCTACCGTTACTATTTCTACCTGCAGATCTTGGAAGATTTTTAAGTAGTGCTCTAACGCTTGCTTTAGCAGTGATATCACCACTGTCAAGGTTTGTCATATAACGACGTGAAGGTGTGGTTGGTTTGTATGTTTTAATTGCCATCTACTATCCTTATACCGCTAAGCTTTCGATTTTTGCATCTTCTGGAAGCTTGACATAGAACTTTTTAAGATCTGGTCTTTTTCCTTCGATACCTTTAAATCTTTTCACTTTACCGTTTACTCTCATAGAGTTAACTCTAAGTGGATTGATCCCGAAGAATTCTCTAAAGACTTCTTTAAGACCATTTTTAGTCATTCTTGGAGTTGTTTGAACTACGATGACACCATCTTCTTGAAGAGCCAAACTCTTCTCTGTATACATAATTGCTTTAATATCTGTAATATCTGCCATCTTAAGCCTCTTTAGTCAATTTGTCAAATACAGCTTTTTCGATCACGATTGAGTGATATGCAGCTGCAAGATAAGCATTAAGCTCATTTGATTCAATAAGGTATGCGTTTTGGAGGTTTCTGAATGCTAAGAAAGTCTTATCATCGATCATCTCTTTCACTACAAGTACATCTCTTTGCTCTAGGCCATTTACAAATGCCAATGCATCTTTTGTTTTACCTGATTCAACTGTGATAGAGTCAACAACAAAAACTTTTTCGTTTGCTGCCATCTCTGCTAGTGCATGATAGAGTGCAAGTTTCTTTTGCTTTTTGTTTACTTTTTGATCATAGTTCTTGTTTGTGCTTGGTCCAAATGCAACACCACCACCAACAAAGATCGGAGATCTTAGTGAACCTGCTCTTGCACGTCCGCCACCTTTTTGAGCCCATGGCTTCTTACCACCACCACGTACATCAGATCTAGTTTTAGTCTGTGCTGTGTTAGCTCTAAGTCCAGCTGCATACGCTTTACAATAAAGGTAAAGGTTATGTGGGTGAACTTCCAAAAATGCTTGTGGAAGGTCAGTTGTTTTAATTATTACTGGTTTACTCATTTAACAATCCTTACCAATCCTCTAGCCCCATTGTGACCAGGAATTGAACCTTTTAATACTAAGATGCCGTTTTCAGCATCAAATGACAGAACGTCATTTTTAACAGTAACTTTAGTGTTACCATATTGACCAGGCATTTTTTTACCTTTTTGAACACGTCCAGGCCACTCGGCATTACCGATAGAACCGATACGTCTACCCATTCTGTGTCCGTGTGAACCAGGTCCACCACCAAAGTTGTGACGTTTCATACCACCAGAAAAACCTCTACCCTTTGTGTTAAGAGATGTTTTTACTGATGAAGCTTCTGCTAGTGCTGCTGTGCTTAAATCGCCAGCTTCAGTACCTTCAGCTACTTCAATAGTCATAAATTTGTTAAACTCTTTAGAAACATTAAATTTAGTCTGTTGACCTTCAATGCTCTTATTGAGTTTCTTAGAGCTGTTATAGGCAACAAGTGCTTTTCCGTCTTCTTTCACTTCACAAACTTTCGCCTCAACGACTCTTAGAAGTGTAACTGGAACACTTGGTACATCAACAGTTCTGCTCATACCAATTTTTTCTATAATAAATTCCATTCTCTACTCCTACTTGTCCATTGATCTGATTTCAACTTCGATTTCAGGTGCTAGATCCAACTTCATAAGTGAATCAATAGTATCTGAAGTAGCCGAAACGATGTCGATCATTCTTCCATGAATTCTGATCTCAAATTGCTCACGAGCGTCTTTGTTGACGTGTGGTGATTTAAGAACCGTATAACGCTTCAATTTAGTTGGCATTGGAATCGGCCCTATAATTTCTGCACCTGTACGTTTAACTGCATCTACGATCGCAGCAACTGATCTGTCTAATACACGATGATCATAAGCTTTAAGCTTTAATCTAATCTTTTCCATATTTACCCTTTGAAAGAACTCGTTAGCTTAGGTGCCTACACACGGGGTTTTAACCCCCTAACATAAATTTAGGAACGCGAATTATACCCAAACTTTTTGAAAGGTGCAATACTATTCAGTCTAAAAACGCTACAATACAGAAAAATATTTCCTTTTAATAAGGAACAATATCAGATGGATACCTATGAATTTACTTGAATATTATCAAAATCAACATCCTGTCAGTGACAATTATGTCACCAGAAAATGTCAACTCCCACCCAAAGGTGATATCAACCTCTATGGGGTACGTGGTGCGGGGAAAACCTCTATGGTCCTGGACCTGCTCTCCCAAGAGGATGAAGAGACAACACTCTACATAGACCTGGAGGACCCGAACCTTGTTTTCAATCCTCTCTCTACACTTGCCCTGCAACAGTTCATAGACCGCACAGGTATCACCCTGCTTATCTTGGATCACTATAAAGAAGGCACTCTTCCTACTTTTCCCAATGTAGAGAGACTCATCGTCCTCTCACGCATCAAACTGGCAGATAAAACACTCACTCCTGTTGAGCTTTTTCCTCTAGACTATGAAGAGTTTCTTGCTTTCGAGACCACCTCAGCACAGAGCAGAGGATTTAACCATTTCTTACGCTCAGGGACACTGCCTCTGCTTGCACGTTCCCAAAAAACCAACATACAGGCGATGAAAACTTTTTTGCAAAGCTCCTTTGATGAAAATGAGCAAAAGCTACTCCTCATCCTGGCACAGCACCACACCAAGCACCTCACCACCCATCAGATCTACACTTTTGCCAAAGAGAAGTTCAAAGTCTCCAAAGATTGGCTCTACAAAACGATGAATCTTTTTACTCAAGAGAAACTTGTACTATTTATAGATGACAGGTACCAGAAATCCGGAAAGAAGATGCTGCTGTTTGACTTTGCCTTTGCCAAGTACCTCACCATGGGTCAGCCCTTCATCATACAGTTTGACACCATGATAGCCCTAGCCCTCATGAAACACCACATTGATGTACAAACCCTGGGTATCCATGGGTATGTAACTGGGGAGAATGAACTTATCATCCCTGCACCCTTTGAGAGTGAGGAGAGTCTCTGGGTAAAATCACAAAACAAGTTTTCACTTTACAAAAAGTATGGTATTAAAAAAGTAACCATCGTGACGGTAGCAAACGCTTACGAATACGATATAGAAAAATTACATTTTGAAGCCTTACCGTTTGATGAGTGGAGTGTTATTAGTGATGA
>SOIK01000213.1 GCA_004377245.1 Sulfurovum sp.
TTATGGGAAGAAGAGTTAAACCATAAACTCTCTCTCAAACACTCTTTACTCTTTAGTACTATAGAGGGTGTTAAAACGTGTATCGTTCAGCAAGAAACATTGAGTGATGCTTTAAACTACTTATCGAAACTTTCACTAGAGTACCCCATAACCCTTGTAGATGAAGAGAGTTTTGAAAGACTTAAAAATAAGTTTTTAGAGATTCAAACAGGATCTGACTTTGAAGAGATGTCTACTACATCAGAGGAACTCATAGAAGTAGAGTCTGACCTCTTAGAGTTCATCCGTAATTCTCAAGACCTGCTTTCCAGTGAAGAGTCAGCACCTATCATTAAACTGGTAAACTCTCTCTTTTTTCAAGCCATTAAAAAAGGGGCGAGTGATATTCACATAGAGAGTGGTGAGAAGAAAGGTGAAGTAAGGCTACGTATAGACGGTGCACTTAAAAAGCATATCGATTTAGAAAAAAATATTGTAGCCTTGGTGATCAACCGTATCAAGGTTATCTCCAGTCTTGATATTTCAGAGAAAAGAGTACCTCAAGATGGCCGTACACAGATCAGTATCTCAGGGAAAACACTGGATGTAAGGGTTTCTGTGCTTCCTACCTATTATGGTGAACGTGTGGTGATGAGGATACTCATGGAGAGTGAACATATCCCTACATTACAGGAGTTAGGTTTTGCAGAAGATTTGACAACAGACTTGTATAAACTGCTTAACCATGCTCACGGCATGATACTTGTTACCGGGCCAACTGGGTCTGGTAAGTCAACTACACTCCATGCCTTTATGCAGCACATCGCAACGCCAGATAAAAATATCATTACCGTAGAAGATCCAATCGAGTACAATGCAGATAATATCAGCCAAATACAGGTGAACACTAAAGTCGGACTCACTTTTGCAGCAGGTTTGCGTTCTATCTTGAGACAAGATCCAGACATCATCATGGTAGGGGAGATCCGTGATAGTGAAACTGCAGATATCGCCTTGCGTTCAGCCCTGACTGGACACTTACTTCTTTCGACTTTGCACACGAATGACTCAACCTCTTCATTGAGCCGTTTGATGGATATGGGTATAGAAAATTTTCTTATCTCCTCTACGCTTTTAGGTGTACTTGCACAAAGGCTCACACGAAAACTTTGTGTACATTGTAAAGAAGAAGCCTTGCTTGATCCTACTATTGCACAAGAGATAGAGGTACCTGCAGAGAAGTTATACTTTAAAGCAGTAGGTTGCAAAGTGTGTGACTTTACAGGATACAAAGGCAGACAAGCCATAGGCGAACTTTTTATCATAGATGATAAGATAAAAGAGATGATGAAGGATGGTTTTAATGACTATCAAGTAAGAGAATTTATGAAAAAGAATGGTATGAAAACCATTGCAAATAAGCTTAAAGAGATGCTTCTATCGGGTGAAACAAGTTATGAAGAAGCTATCCGTGTCGGATTGATGGATGGCTAACCGAAAAGCCTTTACTTTGATGGAGGTACTTGTCTCCATCGCTCTTCTTGGTATTATCCTTCCTGCACTTTACAAAAGTGTAGATATGCTTCGCGATTCCAATCAACACCTTTTTGAGCATTTAGAAAAATCAAAAAAAGTAACCAAGGCCACACAAACACTCTATTTGGACATTTTAAGTTCTGATGGTAATATCACTATCAAAAAAGATGAATTTACCAGACTTTGTATGGAACAGACTAAAAATTCTCTCTATGAATTGCCTGTAGCAAAAGTGTGTTGGGTTGTATTGAAAAGAGACAATACCTTAGTGAGAATAGAAGGAAATGCCTACAAGCTACCTCTAGGTTCAGAAGAGAGAGTAGAGATAAACCCTATTATGAAAGGTGTAGAGATATTTGATGTCTATCACCAAAAAGATAAGATTTTAGTTTTGTTACAACAGCAAGCAAAAGAGCCTATCAGTTTTATGGTACAGGGTGTTTTGAAACCAGAAAAAAAGAAGAAAAAAACAACAACCAAAAAGACTTCTCCAACTTCTGATGCAAATCAAACAACTCCTTCCCCTTCTGATGTCAATGGGACAAAGACTGAAGGTTAAAGCGTAAGTACATTTCTAACAAAATTTGTTACAATTATTTTACAGACGTAACAAGGATATCAGAATGCAAGAAATATATGAAAAGTTAGGACTGTTTTATCTGGGTAAAGATGTAGATAAAACGACTATGGAAGCGACTGAAGCACTTACGCTACTTAAAAATAAAAACTTCACGACACATGCCGCTATCATAGGGATGACAGGCTCTGGTAAGACAGGACTCGGGGTAGGCATCATAGAAGAAGCTGTTATTGATAATATCCCCGCAATTATTATAGATCCTAAAGGAGATATGGGTGATCTATGCCTCACTGACCCAAGTTTTTCTTCTACTTCTTTTGAACCATGGGTAAAAGATGAAGCCAAAGCTAAAGAAGCAGATGTGGGTGAGTATGCTAAGAAGATATCTGTTATGTGGAAAGAGGGTATTGAAAGTTCGGGACAAAACGCTGAGCGTGTAGAGAAGTTCCATCAAGTGAAAAAAACCATCTATACCCCGGGAAGTTCCGCAGGTGTAGCCATCAACATATAGATGACTCTATTCCGCAGTATTATGAGCCAGATGCAACGCAGAAAAATATTTTTTCTCCAACATTAGGCGCAAAGGCAAAAGTACACTTTTATCAACAACGTAAGGGTATCGATGAGGAGAGAGAACCTTGGCTCTTTATGGCACTGGACGGGAAAGAGCAAAGCCTTTCATGGGAGGGTGCAGTTCAGTTCAAGGAGAGCTAGATTTTACAAGCTTCCCTCACACAGCACCTGTAAGTGCAAAGTTTCATAGTCTACCTAACATCATTTTAGAAGACAAGGGATTGAAAAAAGCAATAAGAGAACTCAAAGAGACCCTCTACCAAAAAGAAAATTTAGCGCTTTTACGTTGCGCTTCGCCTAAGCTAGAATCTAAGGTAGAAGAGTCTTATTCAGATTTTGTAGTGAGGTTACAAGATATATTGCAGGAGAAGAAAAAGAGTGAGATAGAAAAACTTCAGATGCATTAAATGAAAAATTTGATGTAGAAAATTGTGAAATAGTAGAATTTAAAGTAAGACCACGAAAGACCGATATAGACGTAGAGACTTGTGCGGTAGTTTGGAGAGTGGAGGAGGGACTGTAATCTCTCCAAATAGAACTAAAATCGACGTTTAGTTTCTACTACCAGGTTTGATAGCTGTGCTACCCTCTTTACACATAGGGCATTCATCAGGGGTGAACATATCAAAAGTAAAGTCATCAAGTGCAAAAAGAGGTATATCATTTGGCAGTTTACATTCAGCTTTTGCCTTATCATTACCACCAACGCGTTTACAGAAACCTCTGTTAGCCAGTGATGCAAATGCAACAACTTTGCCACCTAAAGCTTCTATAGCTTGAGCAGCTTTGAGTGCAGATCCCCCAGTAGTGATGATATCTTCACAGATAATTATTTTCTCACCTTGTGCTACTTCAAATCCACGGCGAAGTTCCATCCCTCCCTCTTTTTTTTCAACAAAAATAGAACGCACATCAAGAGAACGAGCCAATTCATAGCCTGCAAGTACACCGCCTAGTGCAGGGGCACATACAGTATCTACCTTGATACCACTCTCTTGGATCATTTTTGCAAGAGCGTCTGTTAGTAAAGAGGCTTTTTTAGGATACTCAAGTACTTTTGCACTTTGAAGGTATCTACGAGAGTGATTACCACTTGCAAGAAGAAAATGTCCATCAAGTAGAGCATTGGCATCTTTATATACCTGTTCAACATTCATCATTA
>SOIK01000023.1 GCA_004377245.1 Sulfurovum sp.
GCATGCCGTTGCTCCGTAAGAGAGCCCTATGATGAAAATAGAAAAAAGAGTTGTTGATTCCAACTAGATTTTCCTTAAAACTTCATACTTAATCCAACAGTATAAACGCGTCCAGGATTTACGGTAAGCCCCATGTCACGCAGATCATAATAGCCATCATCATTTCTATCACCTGTTGCTCGTGGCATCATGAAGTATTGTTCATCAAATAGATTATCAACTATTGCAAAAAATTCCATATCAAAATCTGACACTTTTGTATTGTATATGGTTCTTAAATTAGCCACTGAATAACCATCAACTTTAATTTCATTCATCTCATCTGCATATTGACTTGATCTATAGTTTACTCCCGCTGTAAACATCCAATTTGGCGTAACTCTATAATTTCCTTCAAGATAGATTGTATGTTTTGATGTTCTTGGTACTGTGTTACCGTCTAGGTCATAAGTACCTTCTACATAATCCTTATCTAAGTCAGTATCATGTAAAACCAACTTATATTCATCATATCTTGTATATTTTGAATCTAAATATGCATAGTTAACTACAAAAGAAAATTCTTTACTTCTATCACTATTCAGACTCAATTCAAGCCCTCTATTTTGAACATCTGCGAAGTTACCGTACATAATAGGATTTCTTCTGCTATTTGGATCTGCAACATAATTACCACCATTTCTTAGAATGACATCTTTTCTATCAAGCTGAAAAATAGCTACATCATAAGTAATTAAATCATTCTTCCCTCTATACCCCAGTTCATAGTTATACGTTTTTTCCGTTTCAATATCTGGATTGTTTTCATATGCATATCTACCTGATAAAATATCTCCTGCATAAAGTTGACTAATTGTCGGTACTCTAAATCCGCTTGAAACACTACCATAGAAGATTTGATTTTCCTCAAGTTTATAAGTTGCCCCTAGTCTATATGAACCTTCATTAAAATCTTTATTCCAAGTCTCTGATGTTAGATTATTGGTATAGTCATATTCTATATTGTCAAATCTTGCATTTAATGTAGTTACGAGTTTATCATTTATCTTATATTTAAGTTCACCATAGATCGCATTTATATCTTCTTTGTTGTTTGTATCACTAGTGACTTCTCCAATAGAGTGTAATACTCTATCACGACCTGTATAGTCAACTCTATATTTTCTATTTTTATCTTCTTCATTTCTAGCGATATCAAGTCCAACCATATAAGCCAGTTTATCACTATCCATTCTATACTCAGACTTTAAACCATTTTGAAGTGTATTTGCATAAGCATCATAGAGGTGATCATCTCTAATTCCATCACGATTACTATCATACATACCACTTTTATTGGTTGTAGTATCTTCATAGCTATAGATTTGAGTCATTAAGTTCGAATTATTATCAAAATCTTTCGAGTAAGTTATAAAATATTTTGATAGATCAATATCATAATCGGTTGAATAACCAACTTCACCTATACTCGTTGGGTTAGTTTCAACTTGATTCGTATATTCTTCTGTATCTGGGTTATAAGTAGTATGTGTAATAGCACCTGAATCATTTTCATATCTCGTAGATTTATCTACACCAAATGTTATATCACTGGTCTCATCGATGTAGTATTGGAATTTACCATTAAATGATTTTGCCCAATAATCTGAATCTTCCCAATATCCATCACTGGCTTTATAGCTAGCTTGAAGCTGTATTGCAAAATCTTCTGTACTTCCCATATAGTTTGCTAAATATTTTTCATATCCATAACTTCCTGCTTCTACAGCGACAAATCCTTCATTTTTTGCTTTTGGTCGTTTTGTAGTTATGATCACCGCACCTGCCAAAGCATCATTTCCATACAAATAAGAAGCACCACCCTTAATGACTTTAACAGATTCAATATTATCTATATCTATATTTACACTACCGGCTCTTTCTTGTACAGGAACACCATCAATTACAATTGCAACTCCAGGCTTTTCTCCCATATATACTTCACCTGCAACACCTCTGATATGTATTTTATTGGAGTCTCCCTCATTCTTTCTTACTGTTACACCTGGGATATTATTCAATACATCTGCTATATTTTCTGCATGATGCTCCTCTACTTCTGAACCTTTTAGTGTTACAGTATTTGAAACTTCCAATTTTTTCGCATCAAATTTATCATCAATTATTGATGACTCAACCGTAATCAACCCTAAATCTTCACTTGCATTTAATGTAGCAGCTATTGCCAAAGCTGCCACTAACGAATATTTAACCTGTCTCATTTATTATTTTCCTCCTTGAAAAATTTACATATTTTTACCAACTACTGTTAATTAAGTGTTAATTATAAAAATTATTAGCTTATTTGAGTCATTATTTCGCATTTTTGTAAATAGTTGGATATAGTCTAACCGTAATTTAAGAACTAACCTTTAGTGGTCAAATACATTCCATAATAAAGTTCAGCACCTAAAAATACTTATGATTGTTATGTTCATAAATTTAGGCTGAATATATAAGTGCCCAATTGTACTTACCCATCATATTTTCAACTTAAGATTTCTTCTAATCAAGTTTTAGCTATAATCACATTAGTATTACCGCACCAACTAAATACCCAAACTTTTAAAAGAACGAGAAGGGGTAAGATGTGAGTGAAAAAAGCTGTAGGACTAACTGGTTAATTCAAAGCTTTTTTTGCTTGCAGCTTGCCTCTTCTCGCTCTTCCCGTAGGGTGCAGTACTTTCGCCCATACTCTGCGTTAGATTTTTTCGAATTCGCTAAGGGCGAGTCCTTCAAAAATCTGCCTTGATTATGAACGAAATCATTGCATTAAAAATTTGGGTATTTAGTTGGTGCGGTAATATTATCCACATAAAAGGTCTATCTAGCCATGGTCATCTACGACAGCGTACAAAAAACAAAACTTCCTTTTACACCCATCCGTGAAGGTGAAGCAAGCATTTATGTTTGTGGTCCTACTGTTTATGATGATGCTCACTTGGGTCATGCACGAAGCAGCCTTAGTTTTGACTTACTTTCTCGTACGCTCAAAGCACTTGGATACAAAGTGACCATGGGAAAAAACTTTACTGACATTGACGATAAGATCATCAAAAAAGTAGAAGCTACGGGCAAAAGTATGACAGAGATAACCTCTTTCTACATCGAGAGATACCTTGAAGAGATGGAAGCCATCGGAGTAGACCGTCCAGACATCGAACCGAAAGCTACAGACTCACTCCAAGCCATAGAAGAAATGATACAAAAACTCATAGACAAAAATTTTGCCTATATTATCTCCACAGGTGATGTCTATTTTGATACGAGTAAAGACAGTGCCTATGGTGATATTTCACACCGTGTAAGTGATGAAGAGAGTCAAAGCCGTGTTGAGCATACTACAGAAAAAAAGAACCCTAAAGATTTTGCACTTTGGAAAGCATGTAAAGGTGGTGAAGATATCTGTTTTGATACTGCCTTTTCTTCAGGTCGTCCGGGATGGCACATAGAGTGTTCTGCGATGATAGAAAAACACTTTCATGGTAATGATGAGTACAGCATAGATATCCATGGTGGTGGTGCAGACTTGCTCTTCCCTCACCATGAAAATGAAGCAGCCCAAAGTCGCTGTGCAACAGGTCATGAACTTGCCAAATACTGGATGCATAACGGTTTTGTTCAGATAGATGGGGAAAAGATGAGTAAATCTCTTGGCAACAGCTTCTTTCTCAAAGATGCACTCAAAGTCTATGATGGGGAAGTGCTACGCTACTACCTTAACTCTGTACATTACAGAAATGACTTCAACTTCAATGAAGAGGATCTGCTTACAGCCAAAAAGA
>SOIK01000083.1 GCA_004377245.1 Sulfurovum sp.
ACACTTCCTCCATAGAGTAGAGGTTTTTGTATGGTTTTTTTCAATGCTGTATGTGTATTTTCTATCTCTTCAGTTGTTGCAGAACGTCCTGTTCCTATGGCCCAGATAGGCTCATAAGCAATGATGAGATTTTCATAAGAAGTATCTATGTCTTCGAATTGTGCAAGTAAATACTCCAACACAGCACTATCTCCTTGTTCTCGTATCTCAAGAGGTTCACCGATACAATAGATGATCTCAAACCCTTGCTCTTTAAAATAAGCAAACTTTGCAGCCACAAGCTCTTGGCTCTCACCTAAGATCTCTCTTCTCTCACTGTGACCTACAAGAATCGTCTTAATAGCGAACTCTTCAAGTTGCTCTAAACCTATCTCACCTGTATAAGCACCATTTTGGACAGTATAGGCATTTTGTACGCCTAGAGTGAAATCGCCTGCATAACTATCTAATGCTGTTGCAGGAGGGAAGATATAAACACTGTCTTCAGATTTTTTTGCAACCAATTTTTCTTTTAAAGCTTCTATGTAAGCCTTCGTTGTTGCTCTTGTATGATTAGTTTTAAAATTAGCTGCAAAGATCATACTATATCTCTAACGCTTCAAGACCAGGAAGTTTAATGCCCTCTATCAGTTTTAAACTTGCACCACCACCTGTACTTACAAAAGTCATTTCATCAATATCTCCCGCTCTAGCAGTTACATCAGCAGTATCTCCTCCACCTACGATAGTAGTTGCATGTGTCTCAGCGATATGATGTGACATCATAATACTTCCTTTTGAAAATTTATCCATCTCATAGACACCCATAGGTCCATTCCATATAATCGTCTGTGCATCATTCAGTACTTCACGGAAAAGTCTAGCACTGGCAGGACCTGTATCTAATCCCATCCAGCCTACTGGAATCTCTTGCCATGGAAGGTATTTGACCGCTGTATTTTCAGAAAACTCTGGTGCCACAACAAAATCTACAGGCAGATAGAACTTCACACCTAAGCTATGTGCCTTCTCCATGATCTCTCTTGCTTCATCAAGAAGATCATCTTCTACCAATGAATTACCGATCTCATACCCTTGAGCTTTTAAGAAGGTAAATGCCATACCGCCACCAATGATGACTTTATCTACTTTTGTTACAAGGTTTGTTAAGGCTTGCAGTTTTCCAGATACTTTAGACCCACCTACTACGGCAACAAATGGTCTGATCGGATTCTCTAATACCTTACCAAAGAAATTCACCTCTTTGCTCATCAAGAAACCTGCTGCCTTATGCTCTGTATCAAACTGTTCTGCTATGGCATAGATAGAAGCATGTTTTCTGTGACAGGCACCAAAGGCATCATTGACATAGATATCAGCAAAAGATGCCAACTCTTTGGCAAAGGCTTCATCATTGGCAGTTTCTCCTGCTTCATAACGAAGATTTTCAAGCAGAAGTACATCTCCAGCCTCTAATGAAGCAACTTTGGCTTTAGCATCAGGACCAATAACATCTTCAGCCATATAGAGCTCACTTTTGATCTTCAATAATGTATGTAGTCTTTTGGCAATAGGTTTTAAAGAATACTCTTCTTCATATTTACCTGGCTCTGGTCTCTCATAGTGTGAAGCTAAAATAATCTTACAATCTCTGTCTATACAGTAACGAATCGTTTGCAGAGCAGAACGGATACGTCTATCATCAGTAATATTACCAAACTCATCTTTAGGGACATTAAAGTCACATCTTATAAATACTCTTTTACCATCGATCTCAATATCTTTTAGTGTACGTAACATCTCTCTACTCCTTACTACCTATCGTTTTATTTCTTACTCACAAGAACTGCCATGTCTACAAGACGACATGAGTAACCCCACTCATTATCGTACCAAGAGAGAACCTTAACCATATTGCCACCGATCACTTGTATAGTATCAAGTGGTACCACTGTACTTTGCTCTTCACCTACAAAATCCTGAGAAACCCTGTACTCTTCATCTACACCCAAAATACCTTTGTGTGAACCTTCACTTGCAGTTTTAAAAGCTGCTTTCACATCATCCAAAGTTACATCATTCTTTAATGTAACAGTCAAGTCCACCATAGAAACATCTGCCGTAGGCACTCTGATGGCTTGACCATTTAGTTTACCTGCAAGGTTTGGTAATACTTTTGCGATAGCTTTGGCTGCACCTGTGGTAGTTGGGACAAGGTTAGTCGCACCTGAACGCCCTTTTCTTGGATCTTTTTTATGTTTACCATCCAAGATAGGTTGAGAAGAAGTATAGCTGTGGATCGTAGTCATCAGACCATTTTCTATACCAAATGCATCATCAAGGACTTTTGCTACGGGAGCCAGACCATTGGTAGTACAACTTGCATTTGAAACGATAGCTTGACCTGCATACTCCTCTTCATTTGCACCGATCACAAAAGTGGCTGTGTCATCTTTGGCAGGAGCAGAGAAAATCACTCTCTTTATACCATTATCGATATAAGGTTGTACACTCTCTTGTGTTAAGAAAGCACCGGTACACTCCAAAACAACCTCCGCACCATAGTCAGAAAAATTCAATTTTGCAGGGTCACGTTCTGCAAGAATTTTTGCCTTGTCCTTCCCAATACTTAAATAACCATCACTCACTTTTACATCTTTACGTGTACCATGCACAGAGTCATATTTTACATTGTACTCTAACATTTCAGGTGTACCACTTGCATTCACTACTACAAGTTCAATGTCATCTCTATCTGCAATGATACGCGCAACACATCTACCGATTCTTCCAAGTCCGTTAATTGCTACTTTTACAGCCATTCTTTACCCTTATGATTTAAAAATACTCCTAACTATAATAGAAGCGTTTTTATGCTAAAATTACGTAATTTTACACTAAATGAGGTTATCTTTTGGTTAAAGAAGGCAAGCAAGTTGTTGCAATGTTTGGTGGGAGTTTTGACCCTCCACACCTAGGACATCAACGTATCATTGAAAAGGCGATAAAAAGTTTAGATATCGATAAATTGCTTGTCGTACCAGCCTACTTAAACCCTTTTAAAACATCTTCACTAGCTAATGCAACACAACGTTTAGCATGGTGTCATACACTTTTTGACACAGTTGACAACGTGATCGTAGATGACTATGAGATAAAAGAGGGTAAAAGTACGACTACCTCACAGAGTATAAAACATTTCAACATAGTCTATGATGTCAAATATCTCATCATCGGTTCTGACAATTTGTCAACATTGACAAAATGGCACAACTTTGAGTGGCTGAATGCACATATCATATGGGTTATCATTACAAGAGAAAATCATCCTTTAAAGACCGAAAGTCTTCGAGAATGGAAGACCTTAACACTTGATGCACCGGTGAGTTCAACCGATATAAGAACACATAAAGCATTACACTATGTTGACAAAAAAATTGAAAAATCAGTACAAGAAATTTTAAAAGGACAAACCTTAATGACAATAGATGAAAGAATAGAGAATATCGTAAAAATACTTGACGATAAAAAAGCTGAAGAGATAGAAGTATTTAACCTTGATGATGCAGATTACATCGCTAAACGTGTAGTGATCGCAAACTCACTCAACACAAAACATACCATTGCACTGGCTGAGCATCTTAAAAAAGAGCTAAAAGCACAAGGTGATGCATTTCTTGCTTCAGATGTGAGTGATGAGTGGGTAGTAGCAGACCTGGGTGATATTCTTATCCACATCATGATCCCTGAGTACAGACAACGCTATTCACTTGAAACTTTTTTGAGTGAACTCGTTGAGAATCAGAAGAATAAAAAAGATTAAAGCAGAGGGAGTACTCTCCC
>SOIK01000218.1 GCA_004377245.1 Sulfurovum sp.
TTTCAATATGAAATTTTAAAAAAAGTAAGCCAAACTTATGAAAAGTACATAAAAGAGGAGGGTAGGAAACTTTAGTTGGCATAAGTTTTAGTGCACGTTCTCTCATCTCTGAGGCTGCTTTATTGGTAAAAGTAAGCGTTAAAGTGTTGGCAGGGTCTATGCCAACTTCACCTACAAGGTATGCAAGTCTAGCAGTTAAGGTTTTGGTCTTCCCACTCCCCGCTCCTGCAAGGATAAGCATCGCACCATCGATATGTTCAACCGCTTCACGCTGTGATGGATTAAGTTCATTTAATATATGTTCCATAAGTGTATTACTCTCCTATATAGTATTATTATATCGTTAAAATTATTAAGAGAAGCTCCTAATGTAAATCCTGACTCATATATAAGAAAAATGAATTATTATATTTTAATAAGGACATCTTATGTATAGTTAAGTATAATTTGATACAATAACAATAGTTAAATTTTTATATGAAAAATAATAAGGAAAAATAATGTTAAAAGATTTTGTAAAACTAGAAACTTTTTTGACCGTAGCACGTGAAAGAAGTTTTTCTAAAGCATCAGCGAAACTGGGTATTTCTCAGCCTGCGGTGACACAACAGATTAAATTTATCGAGAAATATCTTGCATGTAAGATCATTGAGCGTAAAAAGAATGGTATTAAACTTACGGGTGAAGGTGAAGAACTTTACAAGATAGCAACTAGACTGGAAAAAGAGATCAACTCTTCAGAAAAAGATATACTTAAGATCATCAACAAAGAGATGACATTTAGACTAGGTGCATCTTATACCATCGGGACGTATATTATCCCTGGTGAGTGTCTTAATGCTATGAGTAAAGCGATCAATAATGATGTGAATTTAAGTATTGATGTTAGTGATACTATCGTAGCGAAACTCAAAGATAGAAAACTTGATGTTGGGCTTATAGAATCACCTGTCATGGATAGTGACTTGATCTATAGAGAGTGGTTGGAAGATGAACTTGTCCTTGTGAGTAATGTGCCTATCCCTAAAATAGTTAAAACTGAAGAGCTCTATGATTATAGATGGATTTGTCGTGAAGAGGCATCTCACACAAGACGTGTAGTTACAGAAGTATTTGAAGAGCTTGGTGTATCATGTAAAAGTTTTGATGTTATAAGTGAAGTGAGTAATACAACAGCTGTATTGCAAACGATTAAAAGAAGTAAAAAAGATGTAAACAAACCAGTGGTTTCTATCATTTCAAAACATGCTATCGCAGATGAAGTAGCAAAGGGTGAACTTTTTGAAGCAAGACTTAGAGGATACACAATGACACGTAAGTTTTACATCGTTTACTCCAAAGAGAATAAACATAATGCCTATGTAGATAATGTGGTAGATTACATCTTGGCAGGAGAATGCTACTAAGAAAACTATTTGGGTTCTACGACTCGGCATTTAGTGCCTCGCTTGTACTGCATTTTAGATGCTTGTTCTCGGCGAAGTGCCAAGTGATAGTCACTTTTAAATAGTCACTTCTTTTTCTTTAGAAGCTTTTTATTCTCTGGATTATTGAGTAAGGCTTCCATGGAGTTTTTAGAAGCTTTCTGTGTTTTTTGTTCTACGACAGGATTGGCAAGGTTAATAGCAACAGGATGATCGCCTACAAATACTTGCTTTATCGCAAGCAGTGGCACTGTCACTGTCGAGCCGAAATTTTCACTTCCAAACCCCGCTTCAAAAGAAAAATATCCTGCTTCAAGCTTTGCAGTTTCATAGGTGTATCCACTTAAAATAAACAGTACAGTCTCGTTAAAAGTCTCTTTTACGCTTGAAGGAAGTTCAGGGTTAAAGTTGACATGTTTTATTTCACAAGCGAGTGCAAACTCTTGATTTTTATTAAACAGATAGCCAATAGTTTTTTCTATATGTTCTTCTATCAGCGTTCTGTATTCTGGTGTTTGAAAAAGGTTAATGGTCATTATTTCCCCTTTATAATATTTTTTATTTTTGAATTGTGAAGTCATTTAGGATCTTAAATCCTATCATAGCATTATTTGCTAAAGAACGCTTTTGAGCAAAGCCCAAAAACTACGTTGTCACTGGGACAACTTCAGCAGTTGGCTCATGCAACTAGTTGCATTAAATTATGTTAATAGGATTAATAATTTTAAATCCTATCATAGCATTCATTAAAGCCACGTGTGTGTAGTCAGTTATTTCTTCTTTTTTTATCTTTCTGGTATGAAGAAATCCTTCATCCAATAACTTTGCCCTCATCGTACCTTTTAACAGAGGTTTTTCAGGAGTGAACCATTGTTTTCCATCATAAAAAGCAATATTTGCGATCGTTGTATCTGTAAGATAACCCTCTTTTTCAATGAGTATATCATCTGCATCAGTATGCGTTTGAAGTAGTTTGTTCAGGGCATCACGGTTTGCGTATTTGTAATCATACTCAAGATTTGAAGAGATGATTTTGAGTGTATGTATCTCCTTGGGTATATAAGGGATGTACTCTATAGAGTGTATCTTCTCATCATAAAGAATACGACAGCGATAGAGTCCTTTAGGTGGTGCCTGGATAAGAGAAGATAAATCCAGTGTATCGGTTGAATTAAACAGTGCTTTTCTGCTCTCATCACAACGTGCTTGATGATAAGAGAGATTAGACACTTCCCCATCTTCTATTTTGATGGTCTCCAAGAGTTGCTTGGAATGTTCCACTTGATACTCCTTGTTAAAATGCGACTAGTCGCATGAGCCAGCTGCTGAAGCTGACATAGCGTCAGCGTAGTGTTTTGGGCTTTGCTCAAAATGCGTCATTAATCAAATAATTCAGTAGAGAGATAACGCTCTGCTGTATCGCAAAGGATCGTAACGATCACTTTACCTTTGTTCTCAGCTTTTAAGGCAGTTTGGTAGGCAGCATATAGATTGGCTCCAGCAGATATACCTACAAGCAAACCTTCTTCTTTTGCTACTTTTTGTGCCATTGCAAAAGCATCACTATCGCTTACTGCGATAGTTTCATCATAGATAGAAGTATTGAGGATATCAGGAATAAACCCTGCACCTATCCCCTGTATCTTATGTGGACCAGCTGTCCCACCACTTAATACTGCTGAAGTTGCAGGTTCAACAGCAATAGATACCATAGAAGGGAGCTTCTCTTTAAGTGCTTCAGTTGTGCCTGTTAGTGTTCCACCAGTTCCTACCGCAGCAATAAAAATATCTACATTGTTATTGGTGTCATTAAGTATCTCAATGGCAGTAGTTTTTTTATGTATATCAGGGTTATCTGGATTTTGAAACTGTTGTAAAACAATAGCATCATCCAATTCTTTTTCTAATGCATTCGCTTTTTCTATAGAGCCATTCATCCCTTTAGATGCGGGAGTTAGTACAAGTTTGGCTCCTAGATAAGTAAGCAGTTTTTGTCTCTCTATACTCATCGAGTCTGGCATAGTAAGGATAAGGTTAAGCCCTTTGGATGCACAAATCGCAGCAAGTCCTATGCCGGTATTGCCACTTGTAGGCTCGATGATAGTGGTACTTTTAGTTATTTTTCCTGCTTTCATTGCTTCGTTTATCATATTAAACGCAATTCTATCTTTGACTGAAGATGTAGGATTCATAAATTCACATTTACCTAAGATGGTAGTACCTGTTTCATTTGAAAGTGAGTTGATTTTGACTAAAGGTGTATTCCCGATGAGTTCTTCGATGCTGTTGGCTATCATGACTCTTCCTTGTGAGTTAATGGTTTAAATTCGTAGGTTTCATCATCATAATGCTCTATGAGACCATCTTCAATA
>SOIK01000067.1 GCA_004377245.1 Sulfurovum sp.
TAAAAATGGTCGCTATGTACGTGAGTACCATAGTAGTTTTTATGGTTTTGCCAATGACAAAGAGGGACATAAATACACCATAGGGGTTTTAGTCATCCGAGCAAAAAAACGGTACAAATACTTTGCATCACAATCTGCAGTACCGACCTTTAAAAATATTGTACATACTTTAGTGGAACTTGATTATCTGAAGCCTGAAGGAGGCAAAGAAGAAGAGCTTGAGCCTATTGTAGCAAATATTATAAAGTCTGAGTTACCTACTATAGAAAAAGAGTTTATAGAAACCAAACCTGCAAAAAAGAAGAGTGTCAAGAAAAAGACAGAGCAAATAAAAGTCACACTAAAACCTAAAAAAGCATCAGTAAAAGAACTTTTTAAAATAGAGACAAAACCTAAAGAGAATCCAAAACCTAAACCTGCAAAAAGTAAATCTACCCACGAACTTTTTGACGATCTGTTTTAAATCAGACCCAAATATTATCTATAAGCCGTGGCTTTCCTACCCATGCTGCGACTAAGATGATGGTATTACCTATCTCAACTTCTTCTAAGGCATTAAATTCTCTATCAACTATGGCTACATATTCTACTTCATCTACATCTTCTAACACATTGAGCATCTCTTTTTTGATAGCTTCAACATTTAATTCACCCGCCATAACAAGTTTTGTGGCACGTTTGAGTGATCTGGAGAGTGCAAAGGCTCTCTGCTTCTCATCTGTATCAAGATAGACATTACGACTACTTAAGGCCAAGCCATTCTCATCTCGTACTATCTCACACGGAACGATCTGTACATCCATAAAATAGTTCTTCACCATCTGTGTGATCAAAGCCAACTGCTGTGCATCTTTTTTTCCAAAGTATGCTCTGGTAGCACTTGAAAGATTGAGCAGTTTCATTACTACTTGAAGCATCCCATCAAAATGTCCTGGACGTTTTTCACCCTCTAAAATATATCCTCTTATGGCAGGAGCACCAATGCAGAGTTCATCTGTTTCATACATCTGATCGATTGTTGGCATAAAGAGTATATCTACCCCTGCAAGCTCACATATCTTACTGTCTGCTGCATCTTTACGAGGATAATTCTCCAAGTCCTCACCCTCTAAGAATTGTGTAGGATTCACAAAAATAGAGACGATAAGATGCTCATTCTCTTTTCTTGCTTGACGTATAAGAGAAAGATGTCCATGGTGTAAGGCTCCCATGGTTGGAACAAAACCTATGGAACCTGATAATGCTTTCTTTGCTTCTTGCAACTCATCTATTGTACGTACAATAACCATACTCTAACCTCTATCTCTACTATATTTTGATAAAATAATAGCCAAATATTACTAAGTAATACACTTTTTACGTCATCCTGAAACGAGTTCAGGATGACGTATGAAATAACTAAAACAGGATTTACACCGCATGGATGCATACGAATACGGCGAACTGCTCAAAACACTCACGATCAAAATGGAAAATATTAAAAATATTGTAAAGCCTGATATCTTGGAAGCCAGACTTAATGAGATAGAACAGATGCAGCAAGATCAAGATTTTTGGAATGATGCAGCACATGCAGGAAAGATCTCCCAGGAAAAAACCAAAACAGAACGTATCTTGGCTACTTATGGTAATGCCTATGATGCAGTCCATGATGCAAGTGAGTATTTTGAGCTCTCTAAGGCAGAGAATGATGAAGAGACCCTTGAGATGCTCTATGAAGATGCAGAGAGTCTCCAAGAGAGTACCAATGCTTTAGAGGTACAGATGATGCTAAGCGGCGAACATGACGGAAACAATGCCATCATCTCCATACATCCTGGTGCAGGAGGTACCGAGTCACAAGACTGGGCAAGTATGCTTTATCGTATGTATTTGCGTTGGGCAGAAAGACATGGGTTTAAGGTCGAAGGGCTTGACTATCAGGCAGGGGAAGAAGCAGGCATCAAAGATGTGAGTTTCATCATCAAAGGTGAAAATGCTTACGGGTATCTCAAGGTAGAAAACGGCATCCACAGACTGGTACGTATCTCTCCGTTTGACTCTAACGCGAAACGTCACACTTCATTCTCTTCAGTGATGGTCTCTCCAGAGGTAGATGAGGACATAGACATAGACATTGAAGACAAAGACATACGTATAGACACCTACCGTGCATCTGGCGCAGGTGGACAACATGTCAATAAAACGGAGTCAGCTATACGTATCACCCACATAGAAACAAACATCGTCGTACAATGTCAAAACGACAGAAGTCAACACAAAAACAAAGCTGCTGCTATGAAGATGTTAAAGTCACGTCTTTATGAGTATGAGATGGCTAAAAAACAAGCTGCCATAGCTGGTGTAGAGAAGTCAGACATCGGTTGGGGACATCAGATACGCTCTTACGTCATGCAACCTTACCAGCAAGTCAAAGACACCAGAAGCAACCAAGCTTTTACCAACGTTGATGGTATTTTAGATGGAGACATAGACAAACTTCTAGAGGGTGTACTTATTTCGCAAGCGAAGTAATTACTTCTTTAACGCTTGATCTTCTAAAGTATATATTTCGTCACAGCGTGCTGCCATATTCTCATCATGGGTTACAAGTACTAAAGCGGCGCTTGTCTCTTTGATATAGTCAGTCAATACATCCATCACTAACTCGGCTGTCTCTTTATCAAGATTTCCTGTAGGTTCATCAGCAAAGATAATTCGTGGTTTTTTATTCAATACTCTAGCGATAGAAACCCGTTGTTGTTCTCCTCCAGAGAGCTCAGAGGTCTTATGGCTCATAAGATGATCGATCTCTAACTTTTTTAGTATAGTATCATCTATCTGCTCACCTGACAGCATTGTAGCTACGCCAATGTTCTCTAATGCACTCATACCCTTAAAGAGATGGTGAAACTGAAAAATGATCCCTACATCATAACGTCGTAATGACTCTATCTCCTCACCACTAAGGCTGTAAAGGTCATTACCTAAAAGTGTTATCTTACCCTCATTAGGTTTCATAAAAGTAGAAAATATATGCAAAAGTGTAGATTTACCACTACCACTGCGCCCTACGATAGCTGCACTTTGTGTAGGTTCTATCGTAAAGTCAATCTGTGTAAAAAGTGGATAGTCAAAACTATGAGAGATATTTGTAGCTTCCAAAAGAGGTTGAGCCATAAAAATTGCCTTTAAATTATTTTGCATATTTTAACATAAAAAAGTAAGTGGGTGATTTATTGTAAATATGAAGTGTAGTTTGTAGTTGCAGACGAGGAGAAGTAGCTTTTAACTGCTACTTGCTACCTGCTACCTGCTACTTGGTTTTTATGCCATTTGTGCAGCAACTTCAGCAGCAAAATCTTCTTCTGCTACTTCAATGCCTTCACCAACTTCAAGTCTTGTAAAGCTTGTGATTTCTGCTGTACCACCAGCAGCTTTTGCTTTGTCAGCGATATACTCAGCAACTGTTTTGCTGTCATCCATAACAAAGTTTTGATCAAGAAGACATTGCTCTTGGTCAAGCGTTGTGTTATCTGAGATAAATCTTGCGATTTTCCCCGGAAGGATTCTGTCCCAGATTTTCTCAGGTTTACCTTCAGCTTTAAGCTCTTCTTTGAGTGCTGCTTCAGCTTCAGCCATAACCTCTTGGGTCAATTGACTCATAGAGATATACTGAGGAATGTTTTTAAGTGTCTTACCAAGTCTGCTCAACTCTTCATTCTCTTTTTCGATAGCAACGATTCTACCTTTAGTCTCTTCTTCTACATATGCAGCATCAAAGTCTTT
>SOIK01000001.1 GCA_004377245.1 Sulfurovum sp.
TTTTAGATGATTCAAAACATCTACGAGCTTACTTAAAACACGGTAGTTCAAAAAACACAACATCCATTATTGAGGAAAAGAATGAAAATTAATTTTATAGATTTAAAAGCACAATATTTAGAGTATCAAAAAGAGATAGACAGTGAAGTTTTAGAAGTTTTTAGCTCAGCTCAGTTTATTGGTGGAGAGAAACTCAACTCTCTTGAGAAGAATTTAGCAACTTATACTGGTGCGAAATATGCAATCGGTTGCAGTAGTGGAACTGATGCACTTTTACTCTCTCTTATGGCTTTAGACATTGGAGCTGGTGATGAAGTTATAACAACTCCTTTTACTTTTATTGCTACTGCTGAAGTTATCGCTTTTTTAGGTGCAAAGCCTGTTTTTGTTGATATAGATGAGGATAGCTACAATATCGATCCTACTAAAATTGAGAATGTTATTACAGATAGAACTAAAGCTATCATGCCTGTTTCACTGTATGGACAATGTGCAGATATGGACGCTATAAATGAAATTGCTAAAAAATATGACATTCCTGTAATTGAAGATGCTTGTCAAAGTTTTGGTGCAACTTATAATGGAAAAAAATCATGTAACCTTTCAACTATCGGTTGTACAAGTTTCTTTCCATCTAAACCTCTTGGTGCTTATGGTGATGGTGGAGCTATTTTTACGAATGATAAAGAAATTGCAACAAAAATCAGAATGCTTCTCAATCATGGTCAAAATGAGAGATACAGACATAAATACATAGGTATAAATGGTCGTCTTGACGCTGTTCAAGCTGCAGTTTTAAATGTTAAACTAAAACATTTCGACAAAGAAGTAAAAGCTCGTGATGAGATAGGTACAAGATATAGTGATCTTCTCGAAGATGCCAATGTTATTACTCCAAAAATTGCAGAGTTAAATACAAGTGTATTTGCTCAGTATTCAATCAGAGTTAAAGATAGAGAAGCGATGGTAGCACAACTAAGTGCTAAAGATATTCCAACTGCTGTTCACTATCCTGTGCCACTTCACTTGCAAGAAGCATTTGAGAACTTAGGATATAAAAAGGGAGATTTTCCAGTTAGTGAAGAGATTTCATCTCAAATCATGTCACTTCCAATGAGTCCTTACTTAACAGAACATCAGCAAGATTTTATAATTCAAACTATTAAAGGCGATTAATGCAGAATATAGCAATTGTTGGCTTAGGTGCGATGGGAAAAAACCATTATCGTACTCTAAAAAATATTAAAAATGCAAATATTGTTGGACTATGTGATGTAGTTAAAGATGATGAATTTGAAGAACCATTTTTTACAGATTTTGAGCAAATGCTTAATGAAGTTAAACCAGATGCAGTTATTATTGTAACACCTACATTTTTACACAAAGAGACTGCCCTCATTTGTACTAAACACAATATCCATATGTTCATAGAAAAACCAGCAGCTTCAAGTGTAGAAGATGCAAAAGAGATGTCCCAAGCTATAAAAGCCAAAAACCTTAAAAGCTGTGTTGGGCATATAGAGAGATATAACCCTGTTGTTAAAGCTCTAATAAATGAGATTGATGGACATGAAGTCTTATCTATATCTATTACTCGTAGTGGAGCATTTCCTCAAAGAATTGCAGATGTTGGGATACTAACTGATTTATCAGTTCACGATAGTGATTTAATTAGATTTATTACTCAAAAAGATATAGTTAGAAGTGCTGTTTTTAAGTCTCAAAAGATTCATAAGACACATGAAGATAATGCTATTTTAGCATTTGAACTAGAAGGTGAAGTTGTAGGTGATATAACCACAAACTGGTTAACTCCATACAGAAAAAGAAGTATTGCAGTAGCATGCAGAGTAGATGTTGATAGTAAAATAAAATATTTTGAAGCAGATTTACTATCTCAAACACTAAAAGAGAGAATAAATATAAATGCATCTTCACATATAACAAGAGACTGTTTTGTTGCTAGAAGTAATGCACTAAATGATGAGCTTGAAGCCTTTGTAAATTACTTGGAAACCGGTGATAAAGGTTCATTATCAAGTGTAGAAGATAGCATAATTACTTTGAAGATAGCAAATGATACATGGAGAGTGTAATAATTGATGATGGTGCTAAAATAGCAGACGATGTAACTATCGGTCCATTTTGTCTTATTGGTAAAGATATAGAGCTAAAGTCTGGTTGCAGCTTAGAATCAAATGTTGTACTAAAAGGTAAAATTAGAGTTGATGAAGATGTGAGAATATTTAGTTTTACTGCAACTGGACATGAATATTCAGAGATTGAAATAGGTACAAAAACATACATTAGAGAATTTTCACAAATCGGTTCACAAGAGAGCGAAAAAGGTATAAGTAAAAAGATTATAATTGGTGCTAACAATTTTCTTATGGGATATGTTCAGATACTTAGCAGAGTTACTTTGGGTGACTACTGTATTCTTACAAATGCTGTTAGACTTAATGAAAATGTTAAGTGTGAAGAGAGAGTCACCACGAGCACTTTGAAACACCATTTAATCCCCTATATTACACAGTGTAATGGTTTGTAACAATTTAGGATACACAGTCAGATATGATGTATGCACTCATCGGTGGTGTTGTGGCTCTCATCCTTTTAAGTCGTCTGCATAACAGACAGCTCAAAAGGTTTTCTTAAAGATACTGCTAAATATTAGTGTGCAGCTTCTACTGCTTTAGCCGCTTTTTTATTTTTTTGCAATAATACTTCAAATGCTTCTGGAGACAATGTCGCTCTTTCGCTAAATATATCTAGCATTTTGCTCATTTTATTTTGCACTTTGCATCCCTCTAAGTTATATATCTTTTCATAAAATTTAACATCTCTATAGGAGAGATAAACATTACCATCTTTTGCTTTGTAGGCTAACATCTTTAAAGGCAGATCAAGTCCTGCTTTTGGATCTTTTGTCATTAGTTTTAAACCGGCTTTTGGATTTCCAAAGATAATAAGTTCTGCATCATCAAGATCGGGACCACCTGCTTTTTTAGCATTTTCCTGGTGATTGATCCTAATAAAAAATGTTAAACCTTTTTTCTTTACCATCATTTCAATTCTGTCGATCGTGGTTTTAACATCAGTGCTGCTTTTTTTTGTAACGATTCCATTTGCATCCATATCTGCAGCAAAGAGACTCAATGGTAATGCAATAGCAATTGCCAGTAGATTTTTTTTCATAGTAAACCTTATAATTTTTATTTGTTGGGATTATTGCTAAACTACCTTAAAGTATCTTGGTAGCAGTGAGAAATACGTACTGTTTTCCAGTAAGTGTTACTCTATACTTATGTTGTTGCAGGTATTTTTTACAAAAAATGACATCATTATAGAGCAAAGACATCTCACTCATCGCATAGTTGGGTGCTTTTGCACCGTAGATCATCTCTCCCCCTACCCATCTTGAGTTTGGAAATCCTAGGATGATGGCTCCATTTTTTTCCAGGTAATTTTGCACCAGTGACATAAAAAATGGTTTGAAGTTGATACTTGGACTTTGGAGTGTGCCTATGCTTATGAGTAGATCGAATTTTCCTAGATTTAAAGTATCTAAATGATTGATATCTTCCGTATAGAATTGAACATTATCCTCTGTAAACAACCTACCAGCATACTCTATAGCGGTTTTACTATGGTCAATACCTACGAATTCCATATTTTGATATTTATTAGTATCTAGTCTGTTTTTAATGACTTCAAACTCATCTCCTCGGTTAATACCAAGGTTTAAAAT
>SOIK01000058.1 GCA_004377245.1 Sulfurovum sp.
TCACGGTTATTCTGAGTAGATCCTTGACCTTTCTTGTGTGCCATCTGAGCTCCTTATGCTTATTTATTAATTTTCTTCTTGAAAAAAAGCAAAGCTTCTTTTCAATTCATCTCACTAAAGCTACGCCTTGGCGAGAAACCTAGCTTACGCTATCTTAGTAATTCTAACTCTTGTAAAGTCTCTTCTGAAACCTCTTTTAAGTTTTGAATCTTTTCTTCTTCTTTTCTTGTAGATGATAACTTTTTTATCTCTACCTTCATTAATCACTTCACCTTTAACTACAGCACCCTCTACGAAAGGAGTACCTACAGTTAATTCACCGTTATCTAACGCTAGAACTTCTTTGAATTCTACTGCTGCTTTTGACTCAAGACCCATATTGTCAAAACAGATGATATCACCCTCTTGAACTTTGAATTGTTGACCACTTGCTTTAATGATTGCGTACATTGCAAACCCTTTACTATCTTATGTTTTTTAAAAAGTTCGTGATTATACCCAAACAATGTTTAATATTTTTTTAAAGTTTGAAGAAATAACGAATATCCACTAACCATAGTCAATATTGGCCTCTGCCAAGGCAATACAGTCGATTTCTATCTTTACATTTTTTGGTAAACTACGCACTGCTACTGTACTTCTTACCGGCTTATGTGTACCAAAATAGTGTGCATAGATAGCATTGACCTTGTCAAAATCACGCATATCTTCTAAAAAAATTGTTGTTTTGATCACATCATTAAAATGTGCATTAGCCGACTCAAGGACATAAAAAAGATTTTTCATCACTTGATGTGTCTGGCTCTCGACATCATCAGCTACTAACTCTCCATTGGGCAATAAACCGATCTGTCCTGATGTATACACCAATCCATTGACAACAACTGCTTGTGAATATGGTCCTATGGCTTGTGGTGCCTCTTTAGTCGAAATAAATTTCATTTTTTCTCTCTCCTTAATCTTAATTTCGTTCGTAAAATACATAGCTTGTTGAGTAATCAGAAAATTCAAAATAAACTTTCATCTCACCTGGATCTTTTTTACCATTAAAATTCAGATCATCATAGCCATATCCATAACGATAGGGTCTCAACTTACCATCATTTGTACCATATGCTGTAGAGAGCTTATCTATTTTGATAAATTTATGCACTAGTTTGTCTCCGGCATAAACATCAAGTACACCATTTGTTCCTGTCCAGTTTTGGAGTGAACGACTAAGGCTGTTTTGTGTCTCTTGCGTACATCCAGTAAACAATAACACTATGGCTGAAAAAAGTAATATTTTTAATTTCATTGTATCTCCTGACTTTTTTATTATTTTAGCACTATTGGACTAAGCTTTCGGCATTCCGAATTTTTGACTGATAAGTTCACCCTCATCATTGAAATAGAGATAATAAAGCATATCTTTACTTACAGAAAGTCCGGCAAGATAACGTAGTGTCAAGTTTGCCTGAAGTGAGCCGATATGCATCACGATAGGGGCTGCTATACCTCCTGGTTTATGATCGGAGATATTAAAGACTTGGAAGTTCGCCTCTTCAAAAAAGCAGACTTGCCCGTTAAACTCTTCTACACTGGCATAGATCCAAGGTGTTTTAGTCTCTTTTGCATACTTGTCTATCTCACCTCGTACGGGGAGATTGTCTGTAGCATCCAAGATAAGGTCATACGTGTTTCCCATCTCTTTAAATGCATCAAAATCCATATCAAATGCAACAACTTTCACAAAAGGATTTTTAGACTCTATAAGCTTAGCTATCGCCTTGGCTTTATTTTTCCCTTCATCTTCAAGGGTAAAGGCTATCTGTCTATGGATATTATGATTTGATACAGTATCAAAATCCACCATATGTATCTCACCTATGCCTGAAGTACCTAGTGCCATCGCTAAAGTACATCCAAGACCACCAGAACCAATAATAGCTATCTTTTTATTCTGAAGAGACTTTTGTGTCGCCTCGCCCCATAGTTGAATCTGTCTGTTAAAATATTCTTCTATAGTTACCATCATCTAATACCTTTACATTCATCTAAAATGTGACTGGTCACATGAGCAAACTGCGAAGTGCCCAACGGAAATGCCCTTGGGGTATGACACAGCGTTAACGTAGTTTTATAGGCTTTACCTATAAAGCGTCCTAATAAATGGTGTTCTTCTGGTGTCACAGTAGCTCCTCTCGTTGCTTTAATTCCTTCTCAAAACCCCAAGCTTTTCGATGCTCCAACACTTCTGCTTTGTCAAGGACTTCGATAAGCATCGACTCTTTATCTTCAAGCATCATCTCTACTTCACCCTCTGGGGAAACCAACATTGTATCGCCATAGAACTTCCACTTCACCTCATCATTACTGTACTCACCTAAACGGTTTGCTCTAAGCACATAACAACCATGTAAAAAAGCTTTTGTTTTGATGATCTCTCTCCAACGGTTATGTGAACCAAATGTTGAAGCTGTAGGAAGTAAAACCAAGTCTATCTTTTTTTCAGTCACTCTTTGCCAAAAAGGGTCAAAATGAAGTTCAAATCCAGCCATCACCATCACCTTAAAACCTTTGATGTTAAATGTCATCGGATCCTTGAGTGGAGCCACTTTATTTGCAAAAAATTTCTTTTCATTCCAATGTGCATACGAGAGTAAGATTTGCTGCTCATAGTAGCTTGCACTTTTAGGAGTGATTTTTGCAATGGTTTTATGATAGCCATCTTTTTTAGTGATGATAATAGGTGCAACAAAAACAATGTCATATTTTTTGGCAAGATTTTTAAGAAGTTCTATGTGTTTACGACTCTGCTCTTTGACCATATTTGGCACCATGGTAGCAAACTCTTTAAAAAAGTGGTTGAGTACATACTCACCAAGGAGCATCACGTCGGCATCTCTTTGCTTAGCTTGCTTGAGGTAAAATTCCAGTCGTGTAGCATTCATACCAAGTGTTGGCAATTGTAAGGCTGATACAACCAGTTGCTTACGACTCGGCATTTATGCATCCTCTCCTACATTCTGATTGGCTTGTTCTATCACCGTAATCTTCATCTTTGCTTCTTCTATAAGTGTTTGGGCTTCTTTAATGTTTTTAAGACCCTCTTCATAAAGCTTCACAGACTCTTCAAGTGTTATCTCAGGGTTCATAAGCTTTTCAAGCAACTCTTTTGAGTGCTCAAGTTTCTCTTCAAATGTTTCTGTTTTCATTTTATACCTTTCTCCTTTCAGATAAGCAAAGCTCACCTGAAATTCCTCTCACTAAAGCTTCACTTATCAGTTCAGACAATTTCATTGCTATCACTCCTAATAATATCATTCTTAGCACTTAACGCTTAACACGTAGCACTTCTCTGATATTTTCTTCAAATTTATCTAATTCTACCAAAAAAGCATCATGACCATAGTCACTCTGGACTTCAAGATAACTATGCGACTGACCATTTCGTTTCATCATCTTGACTATATGCTCCATCTCTGAAGGGAAAAACAGATAATCTGATGAAAAGCTTATCAAATGCACATTTGCTTTGATGCGTAAAATAGCATCATGTAATGAGTCATATCCACGACTTAGATTAAACGTGTTAATCGCTTTTACTATATAAAGGTAAGAAAGCGGGTCAAAAATACGTGAGAAGTTATTGGTATTGTACTCCATATAACGTTCTACTTCGTAGCGACCAAAGAGTTCAAATAAACCATCATTACTGACATAGTTACGCCCAAATTTATCAT
>SOIK01000170.1 GCA_004377245.1 Sulfurovum sp.
AGAAAGATTACTTTCTTCTGAGTTCTTTGATTCTTGCTGCTTTACCCTTGAGTTCTCTAAGATAGAACAATTTAGCTCTTCTGATTCTACCTCTTCTAAGAACTTCGATACTCTCAATACTATCAGAGTAAAGTGGGAAGATTCTCTCAACACCAACAGAGTTAGCACCCATTTTTCTTACCATGAATGTTCTACCTGTACCTTGACCTCTGATAGCGATACAAAGACCTTCATAGTTCTGAACTCTTGTTTTTTCACCTTCTTTAATTCTAACGGCTACCCTTACAGTATCACCAGCTCTGAATTCAGGAACGCTTCTGTTTTCTAGTTGTGCTTTTTCAAAGCTTTCAATGTATTTATTTCTCATGTGTTATACCTTTTTTGTATAAGTCTGGGCGAAAATACTTTGTTTTACACAAAGCCAGCCCTCTTTTTAAGTCCGTGATTTTACTATGATTACCCTTTAAGAACTCTGAAACAACTTCATTATTTTCATAGATTGTTGGTTTCGTAAATGAAGGTGCTTCCAAAAGAGAGGATTCAAAGCTCTCTATATCTAATGATTCAATATTTCCAAGCACCCCATCAACATTTCTGGCAATAGCATCACATACCACCATACTGGCTAATTCTCCACCTGTTAAGATGAAATCTCCTATAGAGAAAAGTTCATCTGCCTGAGCTTCTATCACACGTTCATCTATACCTTCATACCGTCCACTTACAAATACTACATGCTCCTTTTTAGCTAAACGTTTTGCATCATTTTGCGTAAACGGTTTAGCTACAGGAGAGAGAAATATCACATGTGCCTTAGATGACTCTTCTCTTACTTTTGTTAATGTATCCATTAAAGGTTGTGGTGTCATAAGCATACCTGCACCACCACCTATCATCGGTGCATCTACACGATTGTGTTTATCGGTAGTAAAATCACGTGGATTATAAAAGTCAATAGACATTTTTTCATCTTCAATAGCACGTTTTAAGATACTTTCAGAAAAGTACCCTTTGATAAGATTAGGGAAAAGTGTGACAAAAGAAAAACGCATCAAACTACCTTAACTAGCCTCTAAAATGTCTTTGGCATCTTGTGTATAGACTATTTTTTCTTCTGTATCTGTCTTAATGACATATCGTTCGATATAAGGAAGTAAAAAGTTTTTAGACAACCCTGCTTCAACCAAAGTATCATCAGTCTTTATAGAGAGATAGTCTGTATCTGCCATACGTTGGATATCTTCTATAACGCCTAGTACTTCATCATCTTGCTTTACTACACACCCTATGACATCAAACCAGAAATGTTGTCCCTCATCCAGGTCACAATACTTTTTGGTTTGTTCTTCATTAGCGTAAAGTTTGGTATTTGTAAGTTTTTTCGCAGAATCAATACTCTCATAACCTGTAAAACGGATAATACCACGCTTGAAGTTGATATCAGCAATGGTGAGGTCACCATGATTACTTTTATAGGTATGTCCTACTTTAAACTGTTCTGGAAAATCTGTATGTAGGTGAAATTTGAGATCACCCCAAAGTCCAATGGTTCGCCCGATCTGAGCGATAAAAAATTGTTCTTGAGACATAAAGTTATTACGCTGCAGGTTTTACATTGACACGGTAGTTTTTACCGCCTTTTGCTTTACAGCCGGAGATGACTGTTTTGATCGAATTGATCATTCTTCCTTCTTTACCGATGAGCTTACCTATATCTTCACTGTTTGCAAAGATCGTAATCTCATCGAAACCCTCATCAACCTCAGTTATCTCTATAGAGATATCTTCAGGGTTGTTTACCAAAAGTTTGGTATATGAGAGTAGGAATTCTTTAACCATTAGGACTATTTTAACCCTGCAAGTCTTTTAACTGTTGGGCTCATTTGTGCACCAACACTTAACCAGTAGTTCAATCTTTCTACATCAAGAGTAAGATCTTTGTTTACGCTTACTGGGTTATAGTGACCAATTGCTTCGATCCAACCACCATCTCTTCTTTTTCTGCTATCTGTTACTACGATTCTATAAAATGGCTTTTTCTTTCTACCCATTCTTGTCATTCTGATCATTGTCATGTTGTATCCTTTGTTTTTTCATTTATTTCAATGCTTACCCGAGGAAGAGTTATACATTATGGAATAAAGTACTGACAACTACTTTTTAATGACTAAAGCACTCATCAACACTTCATAATTCTTTTTGGAACGCGATTTTACCATAAAGATTATAAAGATTTTATTAAATTGACTATACCCGTCATTCTGAACTTGTTTCAGAATCTAAAAAACTAATTAGCTCCAAGAACTTGTGGATCCTGAAACAAGTTCAGGATGACGTAATGATGCTACAAATTAAAAAATTATATTTAACGTGGCATACCAGGGAAGCCACCGCCACCGCCACCTTGCATCTGTGCCATCATATCTTGCATCTGTTTCATACCGCCTTTAGTTGACATCTTCTTTGCCATCTTTGCAGCATTTTTAAACTGTTTAAGTACACGATTGACTTGCATTTGCTCCAGTCCTGCACCTGCCGCAAGACGTCTTTTACGTGTATTGTTAAGCAAGTCTGGATTTTCTCTCTCTTTAGGTGTCATCGAAGAGACCATTGCTTTGATCATCTTGATCTCACCTGAGTTTTCTAAATCCATATCCCCTATCTGTTTCGCCATATTGCCCATACCGGGGATCATCCCCATAATAGACTTCATGCTTCCAAGCTTCTTCATCTGCTCCATTTGGGACAAGAAGTCATTGAAGTTAAATTGACCTTTTTTGATCTTTTGGGTTATTTTCTTTGCTTCTTTAGGATCGATGACCGCTGCAGCTTTTTCCGCAAGTGACTCAACATCCCCTGCGCCCATCAAACGACTTACAATTCTGTCTGAGATAAACTGCTCAAGGTCAGGCATCTTCTCACCCGCACCAATGAAACGAAGTGGTACACCCACTTGTTGTGTAAGTCCAAGTGCAACTCCACCTTTAGAGTCACCGTCAAACTTAGAAAGTACCACACCAGTGATACCTATCTTCTCTTTAAAGGTTTGTGCTGTTCTAACCGCATCTTGACCGGTCATTGCATCAGCCACATAGAAAAGTTCATCTGGATTGGCTACTTTTTTGACTTCCGCGAGCTCATCCATCAACGCATCATCAATAGCCAAACGACCTGCTGTATCTATAAGTACTACATCATAGAGCTCATCTTCTGCTTTTTTTAGTCCCTGTTTAACTATCTGCGTAGGTGTAGCACTTTCATCTGCAACTAGCTCTACTTCTATCCCGGAGGTAATTTGTTTAAGTTGTTCAACCGCTGCGAGTCTTTGTAAATCGGCCGCAACAACTAGTACTTTTTTCTTTTTTTGTTCCTTAAGGAAATAAGCAAGTTTACCTGTAGTAGTCGTTTTACCAGACCCCTGCAAACCTATCATCAATACAACCGTAGGAGGCTTAGAGGCAAAGGTAAACCCTTTAGGAGCACCCTCTATGGTTAGAATCTCTGTAAGTTTATCTTGAAGTGCTTTTAAAAAGTTTTCTTTCCCTACACCATTTTTTTTCGTCTCCAACTCAACTGTAGCGATGAGTTCTTTGACGACCTTATGATGTACATCTGCTTTAAGCAATGACTTTTTAAGTTCAGTCATTGCTTTCTTAAGAGCCTTATCATCATCATGAAAACGAATCTTGCCTATGGCATTTTTAAAACTATC
>SOIK01000131.1 GCA_004377245.1 Sulfurovum sp.
GCCAACTCTCTGCCGCGACTTCAGAGTTGTCAGAGAAAAAACTTTTTGTAGATGATGGCGGGTATGCAACCATCCACCATGTACGAAGTAAACTGCGTAAACTCAAAGCACAACACCCTGAGATCTCTATAGCTATCATTGACTATTTACAGTTGATGAGTGGTGATGGTAAAGAGGGAAGACAGCAGGAAGTTTCTGAAATTTCAAGAGGCTTGAAACAATTAGCCAGAGAATTACAGATACCTATTGTTGCACTTTCCCAGCTTAATCGTGGGGTAGAAAGTAGGGATAATAAACGTCCAATGCTCTCAGATCTTCGAGAATCTGGTGCCATCGAGCAGGATGCTGATATTATCCTTTTTGTCTATCGTGATGATGTTTATCGTGAAGCAATGGAGAAAGAGAAAGAGATGAAAGCCAAAGCGGAAGGAAAAGAGTATACCTCTGAGTTTAGTAAAAAGTCTGAAGAAGATGCTGAGATCATCATAGGGAAACAGCGGAACGGACCTACGGGTACGGTTAATTTAATCTTCCAAAAGAAGTTTACACGATTTGTAGATGCCTCTGTCTCCCCTGCTTTTGAAGTGGTGTATGAAGAGAGTGATATTCCTATGAGTACGGGGAATATCGAACTTCCTCCGATTTGATAGGATTTTGATAGTTACTTTTCCGTCATCCTCGGACTTGCACCCCAAGGGCATTTCCGATGGGCACCCGGGGATCTAGAACTTGAATTATATGCCACTTGTGGGTCCCCGTGTCAAGCACGAGGATGACGATTATTTTATATAGGTTGATATTAAATCATGCAACTAGAAAAACCAAAACTATTCCCTGAAAAGAAAACGTTTGTCTGGGTAATGATCATTTTAGTAGCTGTAATACTCATTCGACTCTTTATCGAATATCAATCTTATCAAAACTTCATTTCCAAACCTTTTTACTATACACATGCAAAAGTATTGACAAGTTATGAAAAGTCTAAGAGAGGTAAGCGTTATCAGGTACTTAAACTGCGTAGTGATGAAGGATTTACTTTTTATACGAGCAGTTATAAAAAAGATGATTTTAATCATAAAAAACTGCGCTTGCAGATATTTCCCAATAAAGGTATATCATTCAAAGATTACTTAGGTACATTTTATGTGAAGAGTCGCATTAAAAATCAGGAAGCACTTCCTCTCACTTTTAAAGATGCTTTACTGCAAAAAGTAGCTTCACAACATCAAGAAACATCTTTACAATCGTTTTATAATGCTATCTTTTTTGCTACACCTTTACAAAAAGAGTTAAGAGAAAAGATAAGTATGTTAGGGGTGAGCCATCTTGTGGCACTGAGCGGATTTCATTTAGGGATATTATGGGGATTGGTGTATGGAGTATTGTTGTTACTTTATAAACCTCTTCAACAACAGTTTTTCCCTTACCGTCATGCACTTTTTGATGTAGGATTGGTAGCTATGATACTTTTAGGTGTTTACTTATGGTTCGTAGATTTTCCTCCCTCTTTGGTACGTTCATATGCCATGGTGTTAGTAGGTTGGATGGTACTTTTGTTGGGGATGGAACTTCTTAGCTTTACATTTTTGACAACTGTTTTGACAATACTTGTAGCACTCTTCCCTTCTTTGCTGGTCTCTTTAAGTTTTTGGCTCTCAATCGCAGGTGTATTCTATATTTTTCTACTCTTACAGTACACAAAAGAGTTCAATAAATGGGTCATCACATTACTCTTCATCCCTTTTGGTATCTTTATCTTGATGGTTCCTGTGGTGCATAGTATTTTTGGTGTGACAAGTGGGTATCAACTTTTGTCACCGCTATTGTCACTTCTTTTTGTTCCTTTTTATCCTTTGGTGATGGTGTTGCATATTGTAGGTTTTGGCGGAGTGTTTGATGGTGCTTTATTGTGGTTATTTGAATTACCTAAAGAGAGTGTAGATAGGCTACTACCTCTGTGGGCTATGCTTGGGTATGTTGGCTTGTCTCTAGGGGCAATTTGGAGTCGAAAATTGTTTTTTGTGGCTATAGGATTAGCTGTGGGATATGGTATTTACCTTTTTATCACTTGACATATCCATAAAAAATATATAAAAAATGCTACCTGCTACCTGCTACCTGCTACCTGCTACCTGCTTAGATATGGTCTATTTCTACATCTTTATTTAGTAGGTCACAAAACTTTAGACCATGTAAAAAGATAGCCCATGAGATATAGATCCACAAGAAGAAAAAGAGTAAAGTACTGATACTTCCATAGATATTTGTATATGTTTTGTTATGTACCACATAAAAGACAAAAGCACTTTTAGAAAGATACCATACAAGCGAAGCGATAAAAGAGCTTATCATCGCAGCAGAGATCGTAATGCGTGTATTTGCAGAGAGTTGGTAGGCGACATAAAACATCATCCAGACGATAAAGTAGGGTAAAAAGGTATAGAGGTGTATGACACTAGTAATACGGTTTTTATCTAGATACTCTTGGATAAAGGTAGAGAGGTAAAATGAGCCTCCCATCATTGCCGGTATGATCGTCACAAGTAAAAGATAGGTTTTAACTGCACCCCAAATACTTCGTGTAGGTACACCAAAAATATCATTGACGATGTAGTCATAGTTTTTAAAGAACATGATGGCTGCAAATATAACATAAAAAGCACCTACTGCACCCAACTTGTCGGAGTTTTCCATAAAGGTGTTGATGTAGTCCATCACTTCTTTGGAGTCAGTAGGCATGAGATTGGAAAATATCAGCTCTTCTATTTGGCTATAAACAGAATCAAATATAGGTAAAGTAGTAAAGACAAAGAGTATGATAACCATAAGCGGAATAATAGAAAAGAGTGTACTCCAACTCAAACTAGAGGCATAATGCCCTAGCTTATCCTCAAAAAGATCAGAGAAAAAATCTCGTATGAAGAGGTAGTAGTTTTTAAGAATTACTTTTAAGGGTGTATTTCTTCTCACTGTTTACTCCTATGTGAACTTGTTACCAAACTATGTTTGGTAATGCATACTTCAATTTGCATACCTAAAAAACTTCTTTATTGTATCAAATTCTCATATACACTCCCAAACTAAGTTTGGGAGCAAGGAAAGCGACAAGTCGCGTGAGCCACCTGCTGAAGGGAACCTAGTGTTAGCGTAGCAAAGAGGAACCTTGTTCCTTTTGCGTTCTATGATGACGGCAGTCCCATTTTCCCCGGATTAAGAATATTATTTGGGTCAAACGCGTGTTTGATACTTTTAAAGAGATCAAGCTCTACATCATTAAATGCGATATTCATAAATGGTGCTTTACTTGTGCCTATACCATGTTCACCACTGAGTGTACCACCCATATCGACTACGAGTTGGAATATCTCTTCGATGGCCTTGTTCCCCTCTTCAAGTTGCTTCTCATCCGAACCATCTACCATGACATTGACATGGATATTACCATCACCTGCATGTCCGAAACATGGTACTTTAAATCCATATTTGTTACCTATCTCATAGATACGTTTAAGTGCTTCAGGTAGCATACTTCTTGGTACAGAGATATCTTCATTGAGTTTTTTACTTCCAAAGATAGTGATGGATGGAGAGGCGTTACGTCTTGCGTACCAAAGTGTATCTCTCTCTTTGGCATTATGAGCGATGACAAAATCTTGCGCACCATTCTCTTTAAATGATCTTTCTAAAATTTCCAGTTGAAACTCTA
>SOIK01000259.1 GCA_004377245.1 Sulfurovum sp.
AGTACGCATCCTTAGCAGGGATGTGGTTTCAGCCAACTCACCCAACTGTCCATGTGTTTTGTGGGTGAGATTATAATGAATTTGCCTTAAATAAAAGCTTAAAAAAGTTTATTTTTCTCTTTTTTATACTTTTTTCAAGCTGACTCTATTTTTACCATCGGTTTTTGCTTTGTAGAGTGCTTCATCTGCTCTGTGTAACAGACTATTGACTTATCACTACTGTGAGCACATGTCAGACCAAAATTGGCTGTAATGTGTTTAGCATGCGAAAATGTATATTCATCTATGATTTTACGTAATTCTTCTACTTTAGCTATGGCGTTATCTTCATCCGTATTTTTAAATAATATAAAGAACTCTTCTCCACCCCATCTTGCAAGTAAATCATCTTTACATATTGTTTAATTAATGTTGTAAAAATAGCATAAAATGTATTTTTTATAGTATGATTCGTTATTAAAAAATGAAATTAGGAATATAGTTATGTTAAAAAAGCTCGCACCACTCATCGTACTGGCACTATTTGCTGTAGGTGTCTACTTTATGATGCAAGGCATGCAAAATGCGATGGATATGGCAGATCCTAAAAAAGTCAAGGTTGTTAAAGAAGCAAAGTAGTACTGTAGGGTGTCTCGTAACCCTACATTCGTCATCCTCGGGCTTGACCCGGGGATCCTTTGATTCACTAATAGTTTGAGTTTGTAGATTCCCGGGTCAAGCCCGAGAATGACTGAAAGTGATTAAAGAATTTTAATCACTTTCAGTATCTCTTCTACTTTAGCTTGAGGGTTTTCATCTTTGTAGATAGGTCTTCCTACTACAGGGTAGTCAACTCCCTCTTGATTTGCAAGCTCCAGCGTAGCAACACGTTGTTGATCTCCGGCATCTTCACCGAAAGGTCTTATACCTGGGCAAAGTGTTAAAAACTGCTCACTCGTAGCATTTTTAATAGCCCTACTCTCAAATGTCGAACAAACAACACCATCTAAGCCATTTTCATAACTCATTTTGGCAAATTGTTCTGCTTTTTCATCGATACTTTTTTCATAGATACTCTGAAAGTTTGCTTCATCAAAAGAAGTAAGTGCTGTTACAGCAAGTACCAACGGTCTGTTTTCGTATGGTGCTAGTCTTTCCATCACCGTTTTCATAGCTACTGAGCCTGCACTTGCGTGGATATTAAACATATTTACACCCAGTTTAGCTATCTCTTCAGCTGCATCTGCCATAGTGTTTGGGATATCATAAAGTTTGAGGTCTAAAAATATCTTGAAATCAGGGTTGATGGCTTTAAGTGCTTCTATAAACGGTTTTCCATCACGTATGTAGGCTCTAAACCCTACTTTCATCCACACATTGTATGATTTAAGTGACTCTGCTAATGCCAAATTCTCTTTGGCAGATGGCAGATCAAGTGCAACACATAGTTCCATAGTTCAAACCTCTAATAAATTATTGGTATAATAATACCTTAAAATTACTAATTAAGGACTAAACACACATGTTTGGAAAAGATTCAAAAAGATACGACATCCCACAAGACGTGATGGACACATACAACTACGCTAAATTTACAACTGCTAAAGGAGTTATCTGGATAAAGCTTTACGCTGATGATGCACCTAACACTGTTGCAAACTTCGCTCACCTTGCAGGTGAAGGGTTCTACAACAACCTTAAATTTCACAGAGTGATCCCTGGATTTATGGCTCAAGGTGGTTGCCCACACTCAGGTCCTACAGGTAATGCTGCAATGGCTGGAACAGGTGGACCGGACTGGCAGATAGACTGTGAAACTGACACAAGTAAAGAGCCACACAGAAGAGGAACACTCTCTATGGCACACGCTGGACCAAACACAGGTGGAAGCCAGTTCTTCATCACTTTTGTAGCAACACCACACCTTGATGGTGTTCACACTGTATTTGGTGCTATCGAAGAAGATGACACTGAGAGCTTCATGGTTCTTGATAATATCGAGCAGAATGATGACATTGTTAGCATTGAAGTAGTTGCTTCTAGAGACTAAACACACCGCCCTCATTCCCACTTTGTAAGTGGGAATGAAAGTAACATGTATAAACCGTCATCCTCGGGCTTGACCCGGGGATCTAGAATACAAACTGCAGAGAATATATGAGAGAGTCACTATATATTAAGTTCTATATCCCCGTATCAAGTAGGAGGATGACGAATATTGTCAAAAGGAATCAAATGTACGGATACTACCGCATCGCATCAGCCGTAAACAAAACCACAGTAACAAATCCTGCTAAAAATGCAGAAGAGATCATAAAACTCATCCAAGAAGCGCATTCTAAAGAGGTTAGTGTCGTTGTATTTCCAGAGCTTACACTTACAGGATACACTGCTAGTGACCTTTTACTCAACCAAACCCTTATTCAAAAACAGGATGAAGCGCTGGACCATATATTAAAAAATATAGAAGAGGTGAAAACAATAGCTATCATCGGTATAGCCGTCCTTGAAGCAGATAGACTTTATAACTGTGCAGTGATAATGCAAAGTGGAAAAGTATTAGGTGTTGTGCCTAAAAGTTACCTACCAAACAAAAAAGAGTTTTATGAAAAACGTCAGTTTGTAAGTGGTAGAGACATCGTACGAACATCTACTGAACTGTTAGGGGAAGAAGTACCTTTTGGGGTAGACTTACTCTTTACAGATAAGAAAGATATGACTTTTGGGGTAGAGATATGTGAAGACCTTTGGGCTGTAACACCACCTAGTAACCACATGGCAAGCAATGGTGCGAACTTACTCTTCAACCTCTCAGCAAGTAATGAACTCATAGGAAAGGCCGAGTACCGTGAAGAGTTAGTACGGACACAGAGTGGACGATGTATGGCTGCGTATATTTACTCTTCTGCAGGTGTTGGTGAATCTACTACCGATACGGTCTTTGGTGGTCACGCTATCATCAGCGAATACGGCTCTACTCTTGCAGAAAATGAGCGTTTTAGTTTAGAGAGTACACTCATCACTGCTGATATCGACTTAGAGCGTCTAAGATGGCTACGCCTCAATGAGTCATGTTTCTCTGACGGCAGACGTAAAAAAACGCGTACCATCGAAGTAGGAAACCTACCAAGCATAAGCAGACTGGAACGTGACATCAATCCTATGCCTTTTGTCCCTTCACGCTACGCAGAGAAAAAACATAGATGTGACGAGATAGTCCACATCCAAGCCCACGGACTCATAAAGCGTATGAGCCATGCACACATCCAAAAAGCAGTCATAGGCATCTCCGGAGGACTTGACTCTACCCTTGCCCTCCTCTCTACACACAGAGCCTTTGAGATGATGGGTTGGGATGTTAAAAACATCATCGCAGTGACTATGCCAGGCTTTGGTACTACAAGCCGTACGAAGTCAAATGCTGTGAAGCTTTGTGAAGCGTTAGGTGTAACACTTAAAACTATAGATATCACAGACATATCACTCAAAGAGTTTGAAGCAATAGAACACGACAAAGACGAGCACAGCGTCACCTACGAAAATGTACAGGCAAGAGCAAGAACGTCTATACTCATGAATATGGCAAACAAAGAAGGTGGCCTTGTTATCGGTACAGGCGACCTCAGCGAGATAGCTTTAGGCTGGAATACCTACAACGGTGACCATATGAGTATGTATGCCCTAAACTCAGGCATC
>SOIK01000177.1 GCA_004377245.1 Sulfurovum sp.
ACTTAGACAGACCAAACCGGTCATAATCACTTTTTTCATAGTTTCTCCTAACTTAGATAATTGATATAATAAAATAAAAATGTGGAATTATTGTATAAAAACTACTTTTTTAACATAGAATGAAGTCTTTTTATACGCTATAATACTAGATATCAAACACTGGTGTAATGGTATGTTGCTCCATTTATTTTGGCAACCCGACTGTCTTTATGAGAGCCGTGCTTTCCGCCCCTGCTTCACAACAGGTTTAGCACAACAAAATAATGGGTATATCTAAAACCCTAACTGAATTAAATAAAATTTATGGATAAACAAGAAAAAAAGCAGAACTATAGAAGGAAAGCCCCATCGGGCATTTAGCAACCTGGCGATCTTAATCTTCAAGACCCATGGCTTTCCGTCCCTGCTTCACAACAAGTTTGGCACAATAAATAGTATTTAAAATATCTCTTAACTCTAACGTAGCTATTATATATTCTATTTTATTAAATCACTATTAACAGTTTGGAACTAATCTAACAAAACTTTTGTGATTAACATAATTTATCTAAAGTACATGATTGTCTACTATATAAAAACGAAAACCTTATAAAGTTATATATTTTATAAGGTTTTGACTACAAGGGATTTTCAGTATACTCTTAATACTGAAATATCGTAAGAGTAGGATATAATGATCCTTGAATAAATAGTTATGTTAAGTGTTCTAATCATCTTTTGATAGCAAAGAGAAAAGTTAAGATAGAATTGAAACTATCATGATAATTTGAACAAACTATGGAAGTCCTGTATATTTTTTAAAGAAAGGTATCCAAAAACTTGAGGAAAAAAATTGAAAATTATAAAAGTTTTTAAAATATTAATCACTAGTATTTTTATACTAATATTTATTTTTATCGTAAAAACATCTATCAATTCTTATTTTTTTGAAACTAAGCATATTATAAAAAAATATAATAATATACCTTGTCAAAATAAAATTTTTACACTCCATAAGCCTAGGACACTTGTAGTGAATGGTGTTAGTGTGATGGAGCCTGCATATTATCTTATTACCAGAAATTCTTTAGAAGACAAAAAACATTTATACCATCACTCTTCTTCTAGGAAAATAATTAAAAATACTTATTCTAAAGGTGAAAAATTTAAAGTTATAAGTTATTATAGTGCTTACAGTATAGAAGATTACACAACTTCTGGACTTGGAGGTGGTATAGTAGAAAAATTTCTCATTCAAAACATTAAAGATAAGAAATTTTTTTGGATACCATACTATGAATTTGATATAAAAACATGTGAAATTTCTAAAAGCCAATTTAATCAAAATCAATTTGATGCTTCTAAGAGCTATAATGATAAAAATATAACAGTTGAAATACTCGATACAACAAATATGAAGTTGAAACCATTTGAGTAAAAGTTCTTTTTTCGATTGAAAACTAAACATATAACAAAACAGACCTGATCACTGAACATGACCCTCTATGCGTGCCGTTGTTAGATAATTTATTATTCTCTGCAAATGAAAACCTTATAATCTAACATATTTTATAATGTTTATCGCTGTAGCGATACCTTTTGACCGCAATATTCAAGCCTTCAAACGAAAACATTATAAAAGATGCTCATACGGAAGGTTTTATAATGTTATTTCCTGTCAACCCAGACATACCAATCCAAAATATTCTACTGAAAATATTTGATTATTTTTATGAAACAAATCATTTAAAAAAGAGGTTTGACAGTCAGCCCAATTTATGTCTTGTTTTAGGTCTTTAATATTACACTTTTTGTAATCTTCTCATTAATACATTATATACTCGAACAGTATGACACTTTAATACGAGATAAAAGAAGGCATACTCTTGATGAAAACCAAAATATCGTCTCTAAACAACAACACCTAAAAGAAGAATTAGAATTGTGAGAGCATGGGGGACAAGTTTTGTGCGTTTGGCTATTTTTGACAAAACCTAAACAATAAAACTAATTATACTTTTTAAGCCAAAGAAGGTTTACAAAACAGTCAAAAGTAATATACTTTTTCAGCTACAGAGAATCATACTTTTGTTTTCGGCTAAATGTCACACAAATCCTGTTCCATAGGGGGAATATGGTAGCATTATACTTTTTAAAATTACAGAAAAGAATCAGTGCTCTGTGTGATGAGACTGTAGAAGATGTACATCATATTGCAGCACAAAAAGAAGCAAACAGTAACGGACATATCGATCACTTCCATAAAAACCACAAGTACAACCTCATACCACTGTGTAAAAAACATCATAACTTGGTACATGAAGGAAAAATTACGATTTCAGGATTTGTGATGACATCTGAGGGATTAAAATTGCATTATGAGACTAAAGAGTGAAGTGATTAAAAAAGAAACTTATGGGAGAAGGAGGGGACGAATTAGTCCCCTCTAAATAACCTATTTTCGTCATCCTGAACTTGATTCAGGATCTCGAGTTACAAGGCAGTTTTGGATACTGAATCAAGTTCAGCATGACGTGAACCAAAGGGTTCAAGTATTATTTTTTAAGTGGTGTCACATACATATTGATATAGCGACCCTCTTGATGTGCATCTTTTTCAAGATGTCCTATATCTTCAAGCATCGGCCATACACGCTTAAGCACATCTACACCCCACTCCGGGTGTGCCATCTCACGGCCACGTAGGAAAACACGAAGTTTGACATGTTTTCCTTTCTCAAGGAACTCTCTAGCGTGTTTGACTTTGTATTTGATGTCGTTTTCAGCGATCTTACAAGAGAATTTTACCTCTTTGACTTCGATCTTTTTTTGCTTCTTTCTGGCTTCTTTTTTCTTCTTTTCAAGTTCGTACTTGTGCTTACCGTAGTCCATGATTTTCGCAACAGGCGGTTTTGCATCTGGCGACACAAGCACAAGATCTAAACCTTTCTCTTCTGCTATCCGCATCGCTTCAGTACGAGAGATGATACCAAATTGCTCACCATCATCACCTAGTACTCTAAGCTCATTTACTCTGATAGCATCGTTCATGATAGTATCATCAGCTTTTTTTCTACCTTTGTTTCTGTCGTGTTGTCTACTCAAATTTTACCTTCTTGAAGTTGTTGGGTTAATTCTACCATAAATTCGTCTTGTGTAAGATTATACTGTTCTCTGGTTCTTCTGTTTCTTATTGCTACAGATTTTCCTTGAACTTCTTCATCCCCAATGATCACTACATACGGTACTCTTTGCTTTTCAGCAGTTCTAATACGTTTGTTAAGAGAGTCATTTTTATCAAACACTTCTGAATCTATGCCTTCTAGCATCAATGTTTTCTTAAGCGATTTTGCATATGCTACGTGACTATCAGAGATAGGCACAAAGATCACTTGTGTCGGTGCCAGGAAAAATGGGAACTCTCCTGCATAGTGTTCAGTCAAGATAGCGATAAATCTTTCAAATGAACCTAAGATAGCACGGTGGATCATCACAGGCTGTTTACGTGTGTTGTCTTCAGCCACATACTCTACACCAAATCTCTCTGGCAAGTTAAAGTCCACCTGGATAGTACCACACTGCCATTTGCGACCAAGAGCATCGGTGATCTTGACATCGATCTTAGGTCCGTAGAATGCTCCACCACCCTCATCTATGGTAAACGGTAAGTTGTTTTC
>SOIK01000233.1 GCA_004377245.1 Sulfurovum sp.
CATTACAACAAAATACTTGATGAACAAATCAAAGATGAGGATCTCTTGCATCTCAAACCAAGAGCAGTCATCGTTCCACATGCTGGATATGTTTATTCTGGGTTCACGGCCAATTTTGCACTGAGACTGCTGGGCAACTCCCATGCCAAACGTGTGGTAGTGATCGGTCCGAGTCACCGTGTCTATGTGAAAGGTACAAGTGTCTCTGAGTTTGATCTTTATGATACTCCTTTGGGTTCTTTGCCGATTGATAGAGAGCTGGTAGCAGAGCTGAAAGAGAATTTCGGACTTGGTTTTATACCGGAGGCACACCAGGAACATAGCACTGAAGTACAGATACCGTTTATCAAAACCTATGATGGTGATACTTCTATTGTCGAATTGGTCTATGGAGATGAAGATCCGGCTAAACTGGCAAAAGTGATCGATTATCTCCTTGAGGATCCAGATACAGCAGTGGTCATCAGTACCGATCTGAGTCACTATTATGATATCAAAAAGGCTAATTCACTTGATAGTATCTGTTTGGATGCTGTTAAGAAGCTTAGTACTGCTGAGTTACATCAAGGGTGTGAAGCCTGTGGAAAGATCGGTGTGGAAGCCATGCTGACCGCTGCTAAAAAGAACGGCTTGAAATCCATACTGCTTGATTATCGTACCAGTGCGGATGCCAGCGGGGACGAGTCAGAGGTAGTCGGCTATATGAGTGCTGCTTTTGTGTGACAAGGAGGTGCTTATGCAAAACCAAGCTATGGTTCAAGAGATCATGCGAGCGTTTGCCGTGCGCACTGGATTGATAGGCAATGCCACAAATCCCAAAAGATATCTCTGGACAGATGCTTTTGCAGTATGTAATTTTTTAGGACTCTATCAGGATAAAGGTGACATTAAATATAAAGATCTGGCTTTAAAATTGGTCGATCAGGTACATCAAAGACTGGGACATTATAGTCCAGAGGATTCACGCAGTGGCTGGATCAGTGGTTTGTCAGAAGAAGAAGGCAAAAAACATCCAACGCAGGGTGGTCTTCGCATAGGTAAACCAATCCTTGAGCGAAGAGAAGATGAACCCTATGATGCACAACTGGAGTGGGATAGAGATGGACAATATTTCCACTATCTCACCAAATGGATGCATGCACTCTCCTGCGTTACGCAAGTGACAGGAGATAATCGCTATAACCGCTGGGCCATCGAACTTGCCAAAAGTGCCCATGCAAAATTTACTTATACGGATGCAAGCATCATGCAAAAGCGGATGGTTTGGAAAATGAGTGTTGATCTGAGCAGATCCTTAGTCTCTTCAATGGGGCAGCATGATGCACTTGATGCATGGATCATCTATAATGAATTACAAGCTGTAGCTCGATTAGATTCGTCAAATCAAGATGTGCTTGATCTATACTCTGAGATAGAGGAAGCTAAAAATATGTGTCAGTTAAGCTATATGGCAACAGATGACCCCTTGGGACTTGGCGGTTTGCTGAGCGATGCCTATCTATTTGCACAAGTGATGCCTGAGGAGAGAGCATTTATTCATAAAATGCTACAAAATAGTTATGAGGGTTTTCATGCCTATCTAAAGGGTGATAACAGGCTGAACTATCCTGCCTTATATCGACTCGCATTCAGAGAGCTGGGATTGGCGATCGGTTTAAAAGCGATCAAAAAGATGCAACATCTTTTTCCTGACGAGCCATTAGTTGAAAATCAGGAACGTTATCAGCTACTTGCAGATGAGATCATCCATTTTTGGTTATCAAAAGAAAATCAACAAAACAGTACCTGGCAGGAGCACATCGACATCAACAGCGTAATGTTGGCAACTGCACTTGCACCAGAAGGGTACCACGAACTTCATAAAGGAGAAGATCATGGAAAGTAAGCAGGAACTTATTGATTCGATGATTTTGAGGGGTGCATTGAATACTCCTCATATCATTGAGGCATTCAAGAAAGTAGATAGAAAATATTTTGTACCTGAGTCATTTGAAGAGTATATTTATATCGATGCCCCATTGCCTATAGGAGAGAATCAGACGATCTCTCAGCCATCTACCGTGGCATTCATGATAGAGAAGCTTGAGCCCGGGGAGGGCGACAAAGTACTTGATATCGGTTCAGGTTCAGGATGGACGACAGCGCTGCTCTGTCATATCGTGGGAGAAAAAGGGAGTGTTACGGGGGTTGAAAGAATGGATGAGTTAGTAGAGCAGGGAGAAGAGAACCTCGCGAAGTTACAGTTTGGCAGTCACTGCCGCATCCAAAGAGCAGGAGAGAAGCTTGGTCTGCCAGGTGAACAGTTCGATAAGATTCTTGTCTCTGCAAGTGCTGATGAAATTCCCGAAGAACTCTTTTTGCAGTTGAAGGTTGGTGGTATACTTGTCATACCTGTAAGAAGTTCGATCTTTAAATTTAAAAAAATTTCAGAAGACAATATAGAGAGAGAAGAGTTTTATGGATTTGTTTTTGTACCGTTGATATATTAAGGGGACCTCTAATTACTTCACTGCTTGTGCGATTAAATGTATCGCCATCCCATAACTTGTTGAGTTGTTGTAGCGTGTAAGTACTTTAAAGTTCCGTGCACCCAGCCAGATGTCATCATGGGTTATATTACGGTTTCTAAGCAGGAATGCTTTTGACTCATTAAAACGTTTTAGTGGCTTAATGCCGTGCTTTAAGATGGTAGTTAATGGTAGAGTTCGCCTGTGACTTGTTTTGAATCCTTTGTAGCGTTTCCCCTTAAACTCTGTAGGTACGGCTACGAGTGCATCTTTTCTCCATCCGTTCTTATGCATAAATCTTGCGATGATCCCTATACTGTCCTCTAAACTCCAAGGGTCTTTAACCCCATCACGGTTATAGTCCATACCATACTTTCTAAAAACAGAAGGCACTTGCTGCACCATACCCACGGCACCTGCAAATGAGCCTTGTAGTTTAGTGATGTCGTAACCTTGTTCTCTTGCCATCAAAAAGAGGTGTTTGAACTCAGACTTGAAAAACTTTTTCATACGGTTCTTATGAAAGGCAAGGGTAGCCAGAGCATCTAACACACGGTAGTCACCACTATACTCCCCAAACTTACTCTCCACGCCGATAAACCCAACCATGTAGTCCATATCGACACCATACTCTTTACTCGCTCGAAGAAGTGTTTTATAGTATTTCTTTTTAAACTTTTTGGCTTTTTTTAGACTTACAGGGTCAAGCACATGTGCCTTGTATCGTTCCCATGTACCATTGGTCGTACCAACTTTATAGCGTCCGGTATATCTATCTAAAGTATCTCTGTCCAGTTTTGCATTTTTGAGTACGGAAGTCATATAAGAACGTTTGAAATGGTGTTTTTTTACCATCATATTGATGAAATTCTGTACCTCTTTTTTGGCTAAAAAGTCATAAGGAATAGGTGGTCTGTCATCGTTTGCCATAAGAAGAAACGGTATAAGTGTGATAAGTAATAGTAGTTTGATAATTTTCATAGTAATCCTTGCTTTTTCTTAGTACTTAACCTTAGCACTTAACACTAAAAGAGCATCCCGATAGATAGGCTCATCTATGAAACCATATTTTTCATCCATAAACCCGT
>SOIK01000211.1 GCA_004377245.1 Sulfurovum sp.
TTTGCAAAGCCCACCCTACGGGCATCACTAGCTTTCGCCTATGCGTCGTTACGCTTTTTCACCTTAGCTACGGCTAGGGTTTCAAAAGAGTGCCTAGCCTAGACAAAAGCTAGTGATGTTATGAGTACCTAGGGTTATTCAGAGGGTTCAATTAAAACTCAGCAAAAATCTCTTTAAATTTATCAGGTATTCGACGAGGTTTACCATTTTCGATATAAACCAATACGATCTCCATAGAGAAGACTTTCTCTTCGCCTTTAAAAATCTCCTGTAACAATACCATGGAACTACTTTTCTGTGTTAAGATCTTTGAGCTTACCTCAAGTATATCACCCAAGGAAGATGTAGCTAAAAAGCTGGCTTTGAGATCATGTACCACAAAACCACTTTGTGCACCTTCTCCAGGCATTATGCCTTGTTGAAAAAAAACTTCACTTCTTGCACGTTCGCAATATTTGATGTAGTTCGTATGATAAACAATCCCACCTGCATCGGTATCTTCATAATAGACGCGTATTTTCATGGAGAGTCCTTGGTTATTTTTAAGATTATACACTTCTATCGCTTGAAAGTTATTTTTACAACTTCATGACATAGCTATTAAATTATATAAGTATAATATAGATGTAAAAGTGCAAGTTTGAATCATAAAAGGGGTTATTTATGAGTGATAAGATCAAAGAGATCATAGAAGAGATAGAAGCCATGAAGGTAAAGCTTGGGGAAGAGATAGCTCAGCAGGAGAAGCATATCAGCTATGAGATTAAAAATGGTTATGTAAGATTTGAAAAAGAGGTTCTTGATAAGCAAAAAGAGAATATGAAAAACCTTTTAACCTACTTTAGAGAGATACCTCTTTTACATCTGCTCATTTCACCCCTCATCTATGCGATGGTTATACCGGCTATACTCTTTGATGTGATACTCTTCATCTATCAGCAAATAATATTTAGGATATACAAGTTCGAGTTTGTTAAACGAAGTGACTATATCATATTTGATCGTCAATATCTTGGATATTTAAATGTGATTGAGAAGATCAGTTGTATGTATTGTTCTTATTTTAATGGTTTGATGCATTATGCTTCAGCAATCGTTAATAGAACAGAGCTTTATTTCTGTCCGATAAAACATGCGAAAAAGATAGCTTATCAACATAGCTATTATGATGATTTCTTAGCTTATGGTGATGAAGATGATTTTCAGGAAAAGCTACAAGAACTTCACAAGAAATTTCAAAAAAGTGACCTTTAATGCAAACGCTTTTTTATATTGGTATTATCTTTGTACTAGGTGCATTTATGGAGTGGTTAAGTCCTAAGGTTGGATTGCCAAAAGTAGTGGGATACTTACTTTTAGGGCTTTTTATTGGACCTGAAATACTAGGGATCATTCCAGAACATTTTATACAAGACACACATATCATTATTGACTTGGCACTTTCATTGATCGCTGTTTTAGTTGGAGCAAATCTAAAATACAGCACACTGAAAGGAATGGGAAAACAGATTGTATCGATCACATTTTTTGAAGCAACTTTTGCATTTTTATTTGTCAGTATTGGACTTTATTTACTTTCAGGTTTTTTAGGATTTCCTACAGAACAAAGCCTTATCATATCTATCCTCTTTGGTGGTCTTGCATCTGCCACAGCACCAGCTGCAACCATCGCTGTCGTGCATGAACTCAAAGCCAAAGGTAGATTTACATCTACTCTGCTTGCTGTTGTTGCTTCTGATGATGCGCTAGCTTTGATACTCTTTACTTTTGCGGTCACACTAGGGAGTATCTTTTTGGGTAATGGTGATTTTTCATTTACCTCACTGTTTGATATGTTTAGTATTATCACACTAAGTGCTGTTGTGGGTATGATAGGTGCATTTATCTCAGAGATGATCGATAAACTTTTTGCACATCATAAAGGGATGGAAACTATTTCAACCATAGGTATGATATTTATCGTTTTTAGTTTAAGTACTTATTGGCAGCTTGAACCACTATTGGCTACGTTAGTTATGGGAGTTGTGATGACCAATGTCTCTAGTGATTTTGACCTGGTAGAGGAGGAGATTGATAATCATCTTGAGGAGATTATCTTTATGCTCTTTTTTATCCTTTCAGCCATGTATCTGGACCTTAGCTCTCTTCACACTATGCCTTTTGTGATCTTTGCCTATATTCTGTTTAGATTTTTGGGAAAGATAAGCGGTGTATGGATAGGATCAAAAATGACTAAAGCAGATAAAAGTGTGCAAAATTATCTAGGATTGGGACTCTTTCCTCAGGCTGGTGTTGCGATAGGATTAGCACTATCTCTTCAAGACCAATCAGGCTTTGAAAGCATTGCACCTCTGATCTTGAATGTAATTATTGCTACAACAGTCGTACATGAATTTGTTGGTCCTATATTCATAAAATATACTCTAAGAAAGTCAGGAGAGTGTGGAGTGGGTTGATCTCTATGATTTTACCCTTGATCTTTTAGAATAAGAAATGACAGTATAGGCAATAGTGATCAATACGTAGCTTTCAAACGCAGATAATAGCTGTTATCTACACTTCCAAATTCACTCTCTTTATCTCCAGCATAAAGCATAGCACCTACGGCTATGGAAGCGTCATCGCTAATGCTGTACTCTATGACAGGTGTTATGAAACTGCTTTGGTCTTCTGGATTGTATATCATGCTTAGTGAACCGTTGAAGAGTAGATTGAAGTCATAATACGCAGAGGCTCCAAGATAATCAGAGGAGAGGTGACGGTTGTTACTCAGTGTGCTGTCTTGATGGGTAACTATTTCATCGAAACTGTAGGTTTTTGAAGAGTGTATCCACTCTGTCATTACTATGACACCATTTTTAAAACCATAGTCTAACCCCAGTATGGTTTGATAAAATTCTTTGTCTAAAAGCTTATCTTTAAAGTAACCACCTTCACTTCGCCACTCTATACCGGTGTCAAAAAGATTGCCTTCTATCTCATAGGCTATCATTTGGGCATCATTACTTGAAAGGAGATCAAGTGCGATGTCTGCAAATCCAACGTTTCCTTTGATCCTGCCCGCATACTTATAACTGTCATCATGACGTTTTGCGACAACACCCATCACTTCACTCAGTTCACCCAGTGCATAAGTATAGGAGAGAGCATAGGCTCCATAGATCTGGTCAGGTTCAAGGGCAAGTGGGTTTCTGGGGTTAAAAAGGTCTGTAGGTGTCCAAATACGTCCTACGCCCATACTGATCTTTTGTAAGCCAAAGACAATATGGTGCTTTTCATCTGCGTAACCGACATTGAAACGATGGATACGTCCAAAAACTTCACCGTTTCCATAATTATGTGGATTCGTTTGTATATCAAAGGGGGTATCGGCTTTGATGGTACGTAGAAACTGATACTCACTGCTATGGATATAATCCTCTCCATAATAGTTATCTATATCTGCGATGATATTGACAAACCAATTTCCCTCTTTCATCTTATCGGTCAAGCGCAACCTGTTGTAGTTGTAGATCACTCTATCTTCACTTAGGTAAGGTATTTTCGAGAGTGTATAATTGGTGTTCTCTATGGT
>SOIK01000071.1 GCA_004377245.1 Sulfurovum sp.
GCTGCGATGGATAAGTTTAGTTTAGAAGAGCAGATCATGGGGTTGGAGTCAACACTGGATTATCTGGAACAGAGTAATGACTTTATAGAGGAGATGAAAAGCCTTTATATGCTAGGTGATGAAAAGAAGATGATGGCTTTCCTCGAAGCTACGATGTTCAAGATAGAGAAGTATAAAAAGTTAGAAGAGAAGTTTATGCAAGTGCTTCTTTATGATAGAAATATACGGATGGCTCAAAGGATAGAGTCGTTACTCAAAGAGCATCCAACAAAATGTTATCTGTTTGCATTTGGTGTGATGCACTTTTTGGGGCAGAAGAGTGTTGTGGAGCATCTTGAGCGTAAAGGTTACAGTGTAAGTAGAGTAAAATAGTATCGATGTTATAGGAGGAGCAAACATGAACTTTGAGCAATTAGACAGTTATATGCTAAAGAAGCCAGGTGTTACTTTTGATTACCCGTTTGATGAAAAAGTACGTGTTTACCGTATAGCAGAAAAGATGTTCGCTTTGACTGCCGATGAAGCACCCCTAGAAGTCAATCTCAAATGTGATCCTGTCTACGCTCTGGAACTTCGTTCACTTTATCAGGGAGTAAGAGCAGGGTATCATATGAATAAAAAGCATTGGAATACAGTAACTTTAACCAATAGTGATGTAGATGATGAGAGTGTTAAAGAGTTGATCGATCATTCGTATGAGTTGGTGTTTTCTAAGTTAACGAAGAAGCAAAAGGAATTGTTAGGGAAATAAAGTAAGTTATTTTCAGTTTTTTTTCATTAGGTCTAAGCTTATTCTGTAGACTAGTTTTGAAAGTTTATCTGTTCTGCAATATCCACAAAAAACTCCCTGCTCCATATATCTAAGACCCTACTATCTGCTATAAAAATCTCAACGTCTCTTTTTGCTGCTATGACATCCAAATCTTCTATCCGTTTCTTCAATAGCCCTAAAATATACTCTTTATCGATATTTTTAGGTAGCGTGAGCCCCTGTTTTTCTTGCCAATCACAGCTTTGTTGAAGCCGTGCAGTAAGGTGTTTGATATCCAACTTATAGCCATGAGAAACATACCATACCAGATCATACCAATCCCTTCCCTTTGGTCTACTACTCCAATTTCTACAAAGAATGGCATGCATTTTCCCTGCAAATAATGATGGGAGAGTCATGGTGTTTATAGTAAACGGGGAAGGAACTAATAGTGTTTTCTTCTCACTTTCAAAGTCAAGCGGCGGTTGGGTATCGACTTCAAACTTTATTTTGACCAATCTTCCCTGCCCAAATCTTTTTACTATGTCCTCAGGTGCTTCTATATTGATAAGATGTTGGCTTGTATTGCCTTTTAAGAATGCAGATTTTATAGTTCCTTCTGTATTTTTTAACTCAATTTTTACATCAAATCCAAAAGAGTGCAGAGCTTCCACAACAGCATCTTCATAGGCACTTAAATCAAATTTGGCATTGGGTTCTATCAGGGAGAAGTCAAGATCTTCAGAGAACCTGTCTAGTCCATATAATATACGCAGTGCCGTACCTCCGTAAAAGAGTGCATGATCAAAAAATCCGGCTCTGTGAAGTCCTAAAAGAACGATCTCCTGAAGAATCTCTCTAAGTGCTTCATAGGTCTTCTCTGCAGTTGAGAGGTCATACTTTTCCAGCATCTTTGCTATAGCGGGGTGAACATTAGGCACTTCTTTTCCTTTTGGCAATCAGTTTGCTTATGTTTTGTAGATTGGATGATCTGTAAGCTGTGGCGATCACAGAGATGAGCTCGGTATCCAAAGAGAGTAATGCATCCCACTCTATGCGCAGATCATGTTCCAGATATGCGGCCAATTTCTCTTGCGAAAGTCTTCCTATACCTCTGTCTGAACGTACCTTATCACAGAGTGCTTTTTCAGGAGTGGCTATCAGTTTTCCACCATTAGTACTATCATAAAGCCAATCCACCCCTATAGCATACGCTTGCAGTGGCACAGGCTTATACGAAAATCGTCCCAGGTCTGTCTCAAAGCTTTTTTTCCCACGCAGTGTTGCAGAGGTAATCTCATAGACCCTTTCAGGAATAAGCCCATAATAGGACAATGCATAGTCATATGAAACATACGACGGTGCATAAAGTATATTAGCTACGGAAATGATATCTATAGGATTTACTTGATAATCCTGACCAAAAGTATATACGCCTTTTTTAAGTCGTATAAGTTCGCCTTTCTTTACCATGTAAGAGATCTTGGCATTGACATTGTTTATATAGGGAGACAACAGACTCTTCAGTCTATCATGGGTAAATACCGATATTGTTATCTTTTTTCTTAGTTGCATTATATTCATACTGTATTGTAGCACACATTACTAAAATAGTATAGATAATACAATATTTTTATTTTATATGTATATAAAAAGTATATTTTTGTTTTACTTTATGCCCTCTATTTCAAAATATGAAATTCCATTTTGATTACTATCCTGAAAAAGGATATAACATGTTACTTCACCAAAGAAGAGACAAATCTACTCAAAAGACCAAAGGATCAAAAGGGATAAATGGCATATATACACTAATGTGTCAGACTAAAAGATACTTTCAACGTAACGAAACAAGTGAATATCAAGATACACGCATAAGGATAAGTGTGAATGCACACGGGATGATCATGCTAGAAGGCAACATTGATGGTAAACGTCATAGACTTTCCACAAGAACGAAAGCAACATTCTGGCTACTTGCTTGGTATAGCTGTCATGCAAGCAGTGCTTTTTTATCACTCTATGAAAAAAGGTTTGATACCTTATCTCAGATTGATACAACCTTTAGAGAGTATGGTACACAGATTTTAGAGAACACTCAAAATTATCGCAATGCTTTTACACAAAAAGAAGAGCTCTCAAAGTTTAGAACACTGTGTGAAACCTTTGGTGATATGGCGCTAAATGAGATTAAAGCCAGCCATATTCTCAAATGGCAAAACAACACTAACAAAGCACCAAAAACCATACTAAACTACCGAGGGACACTAAACATCATCTTTAAATACGCAGTTTATGCCCCATAATACTCAAAGGGAGCATCTAATAAAAGATAGTTCATGTCATTAAGGTTTAAGTATGGTGGTAAAAAAGTAAATCCATTAGATGAATCTCTACGACCATGAAGAATAATCATTACCTTTTTTGAAGGCACTTTCGAGGGGATAAAAATGTTATTTAGGGCTAAGTTTTTCATGGGTTATTATACTAGACTTATATAATAGAACCCTCTGCATTTGGGTATACTCTCAAAGATAAAATATAAGGAACAGTATGGCTATAAAAGCAACCATCCATAAAGTGCTACTAAACATTGCAAATATGGACAGCCATTATTATGCGGAGCATACTTTAACCATGGCTAAACATCCATCTGAAAATGACTTTCGTCTAATGGTTCGATTGGTTGCATTTATACTTAATGCCAATGAAGAGTTGGTTTTTTGTAAAGGTATCTCTCAAGAGGATGAACCTGATCTGTGGAAAAAGTCTTTAGGTGGAGATATAGAACTATGGATAGACTT
>SOIK01000109.1 GCA_004377245.1 Sulfurovum sp.
TAGAAAAAGGTGATACCATACCTACGGACAGATATCTCATCGGAGGGGCAAACAACCTTTTAGTCTCACCAACTCCCCCACCACTTATGATGTTAAGTAAAGATTTTGCAACCATAAAACAAAAGGATGACATGCTTATCATCGGTGCAGCGATGCCTACAGGTCGTATCGTCTCTTATGCGAAGAAACATGATATCTTTGGCTTTGAGTTTTGCTCTAAACTTCCAGGCACACTGGGTGGAATGTTAGCGATGAATGCAGGTGTAAAAGAATATGAGATATTTAATATCTTGCATTCCATTAAAATAAATGGGGAATGGGTCTTAGCTAAGGAGATAGAGCATGGCTACCGTTTTGCAAAGCTAGGCGGTATTGCCACACATGCACAATTTAAAATCAAAAAAGGATTTAATCAAACTTTACTTGATGAGCTACTTAGCCTACGCTCCAACCAACCTCATAACCCAAGTGCAGGCTCTGCCTTTAAAAATCCAGAAGGTGATCATGCCGGTCGTCTCATCGAAGCTGTAGGATTAAAAGGTGAAAGAAAAGGTGATATGCAATGGAGCGATATTCATGCGAACTTTCTGGTAAATTTAGGAGAAGGAACATTTAAAGATGCTAAGTACCTCATCGATTTAGCTAAAGAGAAAATTTTAAAAGAGTTTAATATAGAGTTAAAAGAGGAGATCAAACTCCTCTAAGATCTGCATTAGCAGAAAATTATCTTACGATTTTAGGACCTGTTTCCGTATCACCCTCGTCAAGACAACGTACACATCTAATGTAATTAGATCTGCGCGTTTTTTGTTCATACCGATATGCATCTGCTGGGTAAACTACATAATATTTTCCTTTTGATGCCGGCGTAGATGTCCAAAAGTCTGGACCTCTAAAGTAAGTAAATACTTGTCCTGGTTTTCTATGCACATTCATCAACTCATCAGAAGTAGGTAGTCGCCAATCCGTATAACCTGCATAGTCTAATCTACGACAATAGTTCTCTGCATGCTTCCATTTACCAGCCTTTCCTACAGAACGTTCTTGTTTGTATGCCCCATCTTCTGCATCTACATATGCTTGATCTTGCCACATAAGTTTTGCATCTTCTTCAATATATCCTTTATCTGCTTTACAAGATTTTGCTGGTATATCTGCTACTTCTGATAAGCTTGGCTTGACATTTCCCCCTGCCATAAGTAGTGTTGCTGACATCAAAATCCATGTTGCGATAATACTTTTTTTCATCTTTTTCTCCTTCAAAGTCCAATATTATTCAATATGATAATATAACCTTTATCAAATTTAGCTAAAAGTTAAGAGATTCTCTTATATTATGCATGAATCTCTATTTTTACACCTTTTTCAACAGCTTTCCAAAGCTTGTCCATCGCAAGATTTGGTACAGCCATACAACCTTCAGTCCAGTCATGGGAAAGGGTAAAGTTATCCCCACGTCCATCTGCATTCCACTTAGGTTGTCCATGAATGGTGATATAACCACCTGGGTTCACACCTCTTTTGCGTGCTGCTGCTTTATCTGCTTCACTGGGATAAGAGATCATTAGAGACTTGTAGAGTCTTGAATCACACTTCTTTCTTACGATACTATATGTTCCTTCAGGTGTTTTATAGTCTCCTACTTTAATCTTGTGTCCTTTACTATTCTTCCCTAGAGAAATACGAAACTCTTCTACCACTTTGCCATTTTTATATGCATACATCTTTCTTTTAGCTTTATAAACTACAATTTTATCTATCTTGTTACTATGGTCTATCTCTGCACCAACGGCTAATTGTTTTAGACATGCTTTGGTTGCATACGGTGTCTTATCATAAGCTACAGGTTCGTTACACCCACTTATCAATAGTGCCAATGCCACACCAAATATAGTTACTATTATTTTCATCATAATCTTTTTACCCCCAATCTTCATTTTGGTGTTTCGCTTTGTGTTTATCTTTTTTATAACTCGTACCATTTTTCAGCTTCTGAAGACGATTAAGGTTACTCATCTCTGCTTCTCTTATATCATTAAAAGATTTATCACTAAAAAGCTCCACTGAGCATGTTTGTTGATATAGTCTTTCTATGTACATTTTAAGCTGCTGATGATACTCTGAATCAAGATGCACCTCTGCTTTTTTATCCAACTTCTTTTTAAGTTGCTCAAATTTTATCATAAAACTTTCAGAGCATACATTTTCATCTCGGAACATACGAAAAAGATTTTTACTTATCTTCTCTAGCTCTGTAATATATTTCTGACGATTAAATTTATCGATCTGTTTTTGCGTATATCTGATAGTTATCCCTTTATCGAATGATGATTGGTACGCCTTCACGCACTGCATACCATAGCTCTTTCATTGCACTGTTTGTCACAGCGACACAACCCTGAGTCCAATTTTGCGAAAGTGTATAGCTATCTCCCTTGCCATCTGCATTCCACTTAGGCTGTGCATGGATGGTGATGTCGCCACCTGGATTTACACCTCTTTCTTTCGCCTTTGCTTTATCTGTTGGTCTTGGGTAAGAGATGCACAGTGAACGATAATACTTTGGAGAACAAAGTTTTCTATGTATGAAAAATTCACCTTCTGGTGTTCTATTGTCTCCTTTTTGTTGCTTGTGTCCCACAGGATTTTTCCCTAAAGAGATAGGGATAACACTCTGTACCTTATCTCCTTTATACAAGTACATCTTGCGATCCTTTTTTATAACAAGGATACGGTCTATATCCCCATCTTCACTATAATCTTCAGCATCAAGTAACTCCTCTTTGCACTCTTCAAGGCTGTATCGGTCTTTTGGAGTATCGGGACCAAACACACACCCGGTCAACAACAGTGAAAACAACAGGAGTAGCATATATCTCATTTAGTCTTGATTCCTTACAAATAATTATATAAGTATTTTAGCACAAATAAAACAATGATGATTAATAAGTTTTAGAAAAATGAAGGAGAATAGAAAAAAGAAGGATAAACACTCTTCAAAAGAAGAGGTTTATCAAAAAGTGCTCTTAGTTAGCAGCTTTTGCAGCAGCAATAACTGCATCATAGTCTGGCTCTGAAGTGATTTCTGGAACCACTTGCTTATAAGCAACTTTACCATCTGTACCGATAACAAAGATTGCTCTACATGTTACACCAGCCAAAGGACCGTCAGCAAGAAGCATTCCGTATGCATTTGCAAAATCTTTGTTTCTGAAGTCAGAACATACAGCGATATTATCAATACCAGCTGTTGAACAGAAGTTCGCTGCTGAAAATGGTAAATCCATAGATACTGTTTTAACATTAACATTTTCTAGTGAAGCTACTTCTGTATTAAATCTTCTAGTCTCAGCATCACATACACCTGTGTCCAATGAAGGAACAACGATTACAAGCTGAACTTGATCTTGAGCTCCTCCAACTGTTTCGTTTTGGAGCATTGGGTTACAATTTACTACTGTTACTTCTGGAGCTGCGTCTCCAACGTTGATCTCTGTACCTGCTAGGTTACATACTGTGTCGTTTTTAAATGTTACTGTTGCCATTT
>SOIK01000022.1 GCA_004377245.1 Sulfurovum sp.
TTACAGCTTATCTACAACTTCAATACCAAGTATATCCAAGCCTTGTTTAATGGTTTTAGCAGTCAAATCTGCAAGAGCCAGACGACTCATTTTCGTCTCTTCATCTACACCCTCTCTTAGCATAGGGTTTTGCTCATAAAACCGCATAAAGAGTGTCGCTAGTTCATACAGATATGAAGTGATCTGATTTGAAGCTGCATTTACAGCTGCTTGGTTAAGGATGTCTTCAAAGCGAAGTAACATGACACTCAAGCGATGCTCAATCTCATCACCTATAATGATATCGCCTTTGACCTCACCCTCAAAACGTCTAAAGATACTTTGGATCCTTGCGTAAGCATACTGCATATAGAGTGATGTATTCCCCTCAAAAGAGAGCATCTTGTCCCAGCTGAAGATATAATTAGACTCACGATTGATGGAGAGGTCTGCATACTTTACTGCCCCGATACCAATGATCTGAGCAAGATCCTCTATCTCTTCTTGCGAGTAGTTCTCTTTATCTTTGATCGCTGCTTTGGCTTTGACAACCGCTTCGTCAAGCAGGTCGGTCAACTTGACAGTACCACCGTCACGTGTTTTGAAAGGTCTTCCGCTCTTATCCATCATCATTCCAAAAGCCACATGTTCAAGGGTTACATCTTCTGCTACAAAGCCTGATTCTTTAGCTACTTTAAAGACTTGCTTAAAGTGACCCGCCTGTCTTGCATCAACGATATAAGAGATACGTTTGGCTCCAAGTACATTGGCTCTGTATCTAAGTGCTGCCAAATCCGTGGTAGCATAAAGATATCCCCCGCCACTCTTTTGAACGATCACGGGGATCTTTTCCCCTTCCAAAAATACACACTGTGCTCCGTCACTCTCTGTGAGCAGGTTCTGCTTGATCAGGTCCTCTATGACCTGAGGGAGGTCTTCATTGTAAAAACTCTCTGCCTTGACATCATCTCGTGTCAACTTGACACAAAGCTTGTCATACATATCTTCACAGTGTCCCAGTGAAATATCGATAAACTTTTGCCAAAGGTTGATACAGTGTAGATCACCGCTTTGGATCTTGACCACATACTCTCTGGCCTTGTTCGCAAAATCCTCATCCTCATCGAAACGCTTTTTGGCGTCTTTATAGAACTGCTCCAAGTCTTTAAGGCTGCTGCTCCCTTCACTTCCCATCTCTTCCAGGTGAGCAATGAGCATTCCAAACTGTGTACCCCAATCTCCAATGTGATTTTGACGGATGACGTCATCACCTAAAAACGTCAAAAGGTTGGCAAGTGTATCACCGATAATAGTTGAACGTAAATGCCCTACATGCATCTGTTTTGCCATGTTTGGACCAGAGTAGTCCACCACTACTTTGATAGGGTTTTCTTTTTTTTCTACACTTAATCGCTCATCATTCAAAGCAATCTCACATTGGGAAGCTACCCAAGCATCATTTAACCATAAGTTGATAAACCCAGGACCGGCTACTTCTGCCTTAGCGATAACCCCGGTAAGGTCAATGTGATTGATGAGTTCAGTAGCGATCTCTCGTGGATTTTTTCGCAGTGTTTTAGCCAAAGGCATGACACCATTAAACTGAAAGTCTCCAAACTCTGCTTTAGTCGCGTCTGTAACCATAACGGTGTCAACATCTATACCTGCTTTAGAAAAAGCTTCTTTAATAACTTGATTGATTTGTGATTTTAATTTCATACTATACCATTCGATAGGAGTTTAGGGAGTGTAGAGTCGCAAAAGAGTCTACGACATAAGTTTGCCACAAAGATGTGGCATTAGAATTAAGCGTTTTCGCTTTTTTTCTCTTCTATTTTTGCTTCAGTTGATGCTTCAACTTTTGGCTCTTCTTTAGAAGCGATCTCTTTAGGCTCTTCTTCATCCTCTTTAATTGCTTTTTTAAAGTCTTTAATACCTTTTCCCATACCTTTTGCAAGATCTGGAATCTTTTTTGCTCCAAAAAGAAGCACAACGATCGCTAAAACGATCAATAGTTCTGGCATACCTGGCATACCCATAGTTCATCCTTTGTCTACATCCAAAATGAATGTAATTTTAAAATTTTAATAATTATACTTAAAAATGTTTAACCCAAGCTAACCTAGCCAATGTGTGATAAATTTTTCTTCATCTTCTTGGCTTTGTTTCAATCTAGCCGCTTTTGCAATAATAACAAACTCTCTAGCTGCATCATCGATCGTATCATTGATAATTATAAAATCATACTCTCCTACTGCTTGTATCTCTACTTTTGCATTTTCAATACGTTGCGCGATAACACTCTCATCATCAGTAGATCTTGCTCTTAGTCTGGTTTCCAATTCATTCAAAGTAGGAGGTGTAATAAAAGCCGAAGTAGTGATGTCATTCATCTTTGCTCTTACCAAGCGGTGTCCTTGTACATCTATGTCAAAGAGTACCAGTTTTCCCTCTTCAAGTGCTTCTCTCACTGGTTTTAAAGAGGTACCATAGTAATTACCATGAACTTGTGCATACTCTAGAAAATTACCCGCTTTAATATCTTCTTTAAAACTCTCTTTTGTGACAAAGAAATAATCTTTGCCATCTTCTTCTGCGACTCTTGGACTGCGTGTAGTAGTAGAGATGGAAAAATAATACTCACCTATCTCCTCAGAAGCTGCTTGGATGATGGTACTTTTTCCTGCTCCACTAGGACCAGAAAGAACTAAAATTGCACCCTTTTGTACATCTTGCATCTATTTCTTGTCCTTAAAATTTATTTTGATCGTTACTTCTGCACCTTTGAGAAGTTTTTTTATTTTTTTGACTTTCATTCCCTCAACTGCCGCTAAAAGAGCTTCTTCAAATGTAAAAGTTTCTTCATTTTTCTTTTTATCTTTTTTGATTTTTTGCTCTTTTTTGATTTTTTTTGATTTTTTACTCAACGCTTCAACATATTCATTTTCATCTACTATCTCCAAGCCATCAGCTATCAATTGTTGCTTGATGACTTCCACTTTACGACTCTCGTACTCTTCCTCACTGACTTCTTCACCCTCTTCTTCCATATCCAAAAGTGCTTTGATCTTCTCTATTTCATTACTGTCAAGCACTTTAGTATCTGCTTTTTCATCTTCTTCCAGTGTTTCATCTACACTCTCTTCTGCATCTTCAACACTCTCTTCATCAATAGAAAGAGGGAAAATAGAAGGTATCTCTGTAGCTACTTCTAAAGTATCATCCTCTTCCAAACTTTCAAGTACAGCTGTGATCTGTGAAGGTAAAAAAGGTTTTTTAATGATACTATCAAAAAGTCTTGCCTCATCGCTCACTTCATCACTACTTGATAAAAAAACTTTTTTTCTCATTATAAGGTTCGTTAAAACCTCTTGTGTTTCATCACCATAAGATGCCTCATCCACAAATACAACATCATATCTATCCCGTGCCACAGCCCCCACACTCTGAACCTCTTCAAGGTTAATATGCTCTTCACGCATACAAAGAGAGATAAGTCTAGAAACCACAGGATTGATGTTTATAAGTAAAATATGCATA
>SOIK01000159.1 GCA_004377245.1 Sulfurovum sp.
GACGCAAACGGTTCGGGTCATCATAGAGTTTGTTCATCGCGATACACATAAACGCCTCATGTGCATCTGCGTCTTTTTGTACTGTATAGTGCGTATCATTGGTCGCAATAATTTTGATGCTTGTCTCTTGTGACAGTTGGATGATCTGCTTATCTATGCGGTGCTGGTCACCGATACCATGACGCATGAGTTCTAAGTAGAAGTCATCTCCAAATACTTCTTTGTACTCTAAAGCAACCCTTTTTGCCTCATCATACCCCTTCGCACCAAACTTCAAATTTCTCTCTGAAAGATTCATGTTCCAATTTATCTCACCCTGCAGACAGGCAGAAGAGCAGATAAGCCCTTCACTATGTTCAAAAAGCATCTTTTTGTTGATACGAGGATAGTAGTAGAAGCCGTTGATATAGGCTTGAGAACTCAAATACATCAAGTTCTTATACCCTACTTCATTTTTAGCATAAAGACAAAGGTGAAAACGCTGACGAACACTCTTATCACCTAACTCTTCTTGGTTATGAAGATATGCTTCCATCCCGATGATAGGCTTGATGCCCTCTTTCTTCATGGTATTATAAAAGTCGATCGTTCCAAACATGTTCCCATGGTCAGTCATCGCCACAGAAGTCATACCCTGCTCTTTTACCTTCTTTGCAAGTGCTTTGATCTTGTTCGCACCGTCAAGGAGTGAGTACTCAGTATGGAGGTGGAGGTGGGTGAACTGTGGGATATGTTTTGGTTCTTCTGACATTAAATTGACCTTTGATTGTTTTGCATTATCCACCAAAAACATACCCGTCATTCTCGGGCTTGACCCGGGAATCTAGAGCTTTCACAGTATGCCAATTGTGGATCCCCGTGTCAAGCACGAGGATGACGAAAATATTGAGTCTAATATAGCAGAGTTTAGGTAAAAATAGATTGAAAAATAAGTGAGAAAAGAGGATTAACAATAATCCAAAAGCATCCCATCCTTAACCGCTTGCATACTCTCTTCACCCACAAGCTTTTTCACGATAGCCAAGCCAAAACATACTGCTGTTCCAGGACCTTGTGAGGTCATGACATTACCATCTTCTACGACTTTCATATCATCTCTGTAGCCTGGATGGTCTATCTCGTCTTCGGCACCAGGGTAGCAAGTATAGTTGCTACCCAAAACACCTGCTTTTTTAAGCACAAAAGGAGCAGCACACATCGCACCTACTATTTTATTTGCTTTGAACTCTTTAAGTAGTTCTATCACACGGGCATGTTCAGCCAAAGCGTACGTACCGCCCCATCCACCAGGAAGTACCATCATATCAAAGTCATCAGAGACGACATTTTTGATAGACATATCTGCTTGAACACTGATCCCATTGGCTCCTGTTACCAACCTACCATGATGAAGTTCATCTTCAAGATAAACTACTCTCACCTCTATACCTCCACGACGCATCACATCGATGAGTGCTACAGCTTCAACCTCTTCAAATCCTTCTGCCAAAGGGAGTAAAACACTTGCCATTTTTTTCTCCTGTATTAAAGTATGATATTTAAATCATTATAGCCAATTTATTTAGCTTCTCTCATATATTACGGCACTCACTAAATACCTCAAAAAATTTAATAGAATTATAAAAATATTTATTTTCTTCTTTCAAGAATGTTCGTGACGATTCTATGTCCATGATTAAGTGCAATGGCGATACTTCCACCACTGTTAAACACAATATCTCCAGCGATGAAAAGTCCTTTTACTTCACTCTCATAATTTTCATCAAAGATAGGTTCACCACTTTCATCCAAAGTAATACCGCAACTTTTTAAGAAATCTTTAGGTGTTGTCCCCCCTATAGCATAAATAATCCTATCAAACAGTTCAACACCATCAGAAAAGTTGACTTTGATCTGTCCATGTTCACTCTCTAAACTCTTGATATCTACTCCCAGCTTCAAGGTGACAGCTTTGTCATCAGCATATTTGGCGATCATCTCTTGATTGGTAGGATTTGGTCTGCCAAGTGTCTCTCTACGGTAGTTCAGTGTCACTCCATTCGTTTCACTTAACTCACAAGCATACTCTACAGCACTGTCTCCTCCACCCACAACAAGGATCTTTTCACCATTGCTACATTTATCTAAATTAAAATTGACTTGTGTTCTAAGTGATGGAGGGATCTTATAAGAAGGTTTATTGGGTTTACCCATACGACCAATGCAGACAATGACATTTTTCGCCTTTTCTGCACAACAACCCGATGTTACATGAAAAATATCACCCTCCTTTTTCACACTCTCTACTGCACAATTAAATCGTGCATCTATAAGCTCATCATCTAAAAGTTTGTCAAAATAATCCAACGTACTCTCTTTCGTACCATCAACAAAATCTACATTGCCTTCCAACTCTACAGCTTGACCTTGCCAATCTTTATCGACACGTTTTTTATCTTTATAGAATTTTCTGATCGTGTGTGAATGGTTATCTGTTTTTTCTATCATAAGTACTTTTTCAAGACCCAGTTCTTTTGCCTCAACCACTGAACCAATACCTCCCGGTCCGCCACCGATAATGATCAAGTCATATATATTTTCCATCTTAACTCCTAGTTATAGTATTTTATTAAATAGTAGTATACTATATTATAATTATTTATCTGATATCACTACTTTTGCATACATCCCGGGGAAAACATTAGAGTCACCCTTGTCAAATGAGATACGCATCTTGATCTTGTGTGTCATAGGGTTTGCATCAGGGATGATCGCTTTTACTTTGCCTATGGTTTTGTAGTTAATAGAAGGGATTTCAATTAAAAGTTTTTGCCCCTCTCTTACTCTACCTATAATACCTTCTGAGAGTGAAACATCTATCTCCAGGCTCTCTGTATCAACAAGCATGATGGTTAGCATACCAGGCATGACCATATCGCCCACTTTGATATTTTTCTGTACCACAACCCCAGCTGAGGGTGCTTTCATCTTAAGGTAGTTAAAGATGGTTGCCATCTGTTTTGCTTTGATAGAAGCTTGTTCAACCATCACTTGTGCAGAGTCTAGCATCCCACTCACATTTTCAGCCTGAGCCTCTAGATCATCTATATTCATAACAGGAATATTTTTCTGATTTTTAAATCTCTCTTTTCTTTTATTGATATTTTGTAATCTCTTACGCCAAAACTCTACCACGATCTTTGACTGCTCCAGCATCAAGTCAGCTTGCGATTTCATCATATCAAACTCAGCAGACTCCATCTCATAAAGGTCATCTTCACGTTCTACTTTGTCACCAAGTTTTACAAATACTTTTTTTACATATCCCATATAACGGCTACCGATCATTTTCTGACCATCAGAAACAACCGTACCCGTGAGTGTAATATCACTCGCTTCTAATGACAGAATGAGTAAAAAAGTTACAGTTAATAGTTTTTTATGACTCAGCATTTAGTGCTTCCCTATATTGAATTTCACATAAATCATTTAGTGATTTATCGCATTGTAGTTTACTACTTATAATTCTTATCATCTT
>SOIK01000035.1 GCA_004377245.1 Sulfurovum sp.
ACTGCAACCAGAGAGATTGAGTGACAAGGGAATTGAAGAGGCGATAAAAGCTGCAAACCCTGACTTCATAGTAGTGGCTGCTTTTGGACAGCTTTTACCAAAATCTATCTTGGACATCGCACCATGTATCAACTTACATGCTTCCTTGTTGCCACAATACAGAGGAGCATCTCCAGTACAGCAGTCATTACTAAACGGTGACGAGTATACGGGTGTGACTTCTATGCTCATGGAAGAGGGGCTTGATAGTGGTCCGATACTAGGGTATTATTACTTTAAGATACCAGAAGAGATGAAACTTCAAGCTTTAATGACAAAACTTGGAGAGGATGCATGCGGACTCACTCTGGATACCATTCGTAATTTTGAGAACTTAGCGCCACAAGAGCAAACCAAAGCCAATGCTACACATTGTAAGAAGATTAAAAAATCAGATGGTGAAGTAGCCTTTACAGATGCAGGCACACTTTACAATAAATACAGAGCATTTGAAGGATGGCCAGGTATCTTTATGGCTAATGGGACAAAACTTTTGGAGCTTACTTTGATTGAGAAGGAAGAGTCACATACAGAGGGAGAGATACTCTCTTTTAATGATGAAAACATTATTGTAGGGTGTTTACATGGGTCTGTGAGAGTAGGAAGTCTGCAGCCAGCTTCCAAAAAAGCAATGTCTGCAAAAGCGTATTGTGTAGGAAGGGGGATGAAAGTTGGAGATACTCTCGTTTAACTCGCTCCCTTCTACACAAAAGTATCTCCTAGAAAAGCTAGAAGAGGGTACACTACAAGTCCCTGTGGCCGTCATCACTTCAGAGCAAAATGCTGGTGTAGGAAGTAGGGAGAACAGTTGGTCTGGAGGGGAAGGGAACTTTTTTGCTTCGGTAGCTGTAGAATTAGAGATGCTTCCTAAAGACTTGTCACTCTCTTCGGCTTCTATCTACTTCTCTTTTATCATGAAACAAGTGCTAAATGAGCTAGGACACGAGGTATGGCTTAAGTGGCCTAATGATTTTTACCTGGATGAAGATAAGATAGGTGGAACGATTACCCAAAAAGTAAAAAATGTTTTAGTATGTGGAATTGGAATCAATTTAAAAAATACGCAAAATGGCTACAGAGCCTTGCAGTGCGATATTACACCAGAAGTATTACTTGGAAATTACCTTGGAGCACTTGAAGAATTTCCAAAATGGAAGCAGATTTTTAGTGAGTATGAGGTAGAATTTGAACTAAGCAGAAAGTTTTCAGTTCATATTGAAAACTATCAAAAGAGCCTTGCAGACGCTAGTTTGTGTGGGGATGGCTCTTTAATCATAGGGGGTAAGAGGGTGTATAGTTTACGATGAGTGAAGTGATAAGCATAGCCAACCAAAAGGGTGGTGTAGGAAAAACAACTACGGCAGTAAATCTAGCAGCTTCTTTAGCTGAAAAGGGTAAAAAAGTCCTTCTTTTAGACATAGATCCCCAGTCTAATGCAACAACCAGCCTTGGGTTTAGCAGAAGTGATTATGAATTCAATATTTATCATGTACTTATAGGGAGTAAAAAGCTCTCTGAAGTGGTACTCAAAACAGCCATTGACAACCTTAAACTTGTACCTTCAAATATTGGTCTTGTTGGGATAGAAAAAGAGTTTTATAACCCTAAAAAGAAAAACAGAGAACTTATCCTTAAAGAGAAGATCAAAGAGGTCTCTAAAAAGTATGATTTTATCATCATCGATTCACCTCCAGCGTTGGGACCTATTACCATTAACGCTTTAAGTGCTTCTGACTCTGTGATCATTCCTATACAGTGTGAGTTTTTTGCCTTAGAAGGATTGGCACAGTTACTCAATACAGTAAGCCTTTTGAAAAAGACGATCAATCCAAAGTTGAAGATCAAAGGTTTCTTGCCTACGATGTACTCTGGACAAAATAATCTCTCTAAGCAAGTGCTTGCTGATCTAACTCATCACTTTAAAGATAAGCTTTTTCATATCAAAAAAGGTAAAGAGTGTATCGTTGTACCACGTAATGTAAAGGTAGCGGAGAGTCCAAGTTTTGGCAAACCAGTAATACACTATGCAACAAGTTCCAAAGGTTCTGTTGCATATAGAGATCTAGCTACAGTGATCGTAGGAAGTTAAAATGGCATTAGGTAGAGGACTAGGAGATATCCTTTCTGAAGTAGAAGAGGCATATGAAAAAGATTTAAGTAATATTGATAGTTTTGAACTCGAAGCACAGGGAGCTCGTGTTGAAGAGCTTCGTGTTGACAGTATCACTCCCAATCCTTTTCAACCACGTAAACATTTTGATGAAAAAGCACTTCAAGAGTTAAGTGATTCGGTTAAAGAACATGGATTACTCCAACCTATCGTAGTTATAGAAAAAGAAGATGGTTATCTTCTTATTGCCGGTGAGCGTCGTTTAAGAGCACATAAACTTGCAAAACTTACAACTATTAAAGCGATCATCGCTGATGTAGATATAGATGAAGTAAGACTTCGTGAACTTGCACTCATTGAAAATATACAAAGAGAAAATCTTAATGCTATCGAGCTGGCAAACTCTTATGCAGAGTTGATAGAAGTACATAAAATTACCCATGACGAACTCTCTGGCATCGTCCACAAAAGCCGTTCTCAGATTACCAATACGATGCGTCTTCTAAGTCTCTCAAATTATGCACAAAAACAAGTGGTTTCTGGAAAAATTTCTCAAGGGCACGCAAAAGTGTTAGTTGGACTTGATGAGAAAAAGCAAAAGATCATTATAGACAGTATCATCGGACAAAAACTAAGCGTTCGTGATGCAGAAAAAATGGTGAAAAATTATAAAGGGAATGTTTCAACTGTATCTCTTAAAACTTCTACACCTCATTTACTTGAAAAGTATGCAAAAGAGTTGGAAACAACATTACCTTTTAAGCATAAAATCAAAGCTAAAAGCATTGAGATAAGCTTAACTAATGAGAAAGATATTGAAAACTTCTTAATATTCCTCAAAAAACCCTAAAATTTAACCAACATCTCATCTCCAAAATGCTAAAATAATGCGAAATTACACGAGGAGTTTTAATGCTTGATATACATTTACCATTGATGTTGTTCGTCTTAGCTTTGTTTCTGTTCCTTCTTGTTGTTTTAAATAATATGCTATTTCAGCCATTGGTTAAGTTCATGGATGATAGAGATAACTCTATAGCAAAAGATTTAAAAGCAGCAAAAGGTCTCAGCGGCAACAGTGATGAACTCAATGCTAAAGCAGATGAAAATATTAGCAATGCTAAAAATGAAGCTGCAGCAATAAGACAGAAAGCGATCGATGATGAAAAAACATTGGCTGCAAGTAAAGTCGAAACAAAACAGAGTGAACTGGACAAAGAGTATGGAAGCTTCGTTGAGAAGTTAGCCTCAGATAAAGAGAGTCTTAAAAATTCTCTTCTTTCTCAAATGCCTCTATTTAAAGAGAGCCTCAAAGCTAAGTTTAGCAAATTATAGGAAGGGATGAATATGAAAAAAATAGCACTATTGTCTTTACTTATGGTACCTGCTATCCTTTTGGCTAGTGGTGGAGATGCTGAGTCAACACGTTACTTTGCTCAAACAGGTAGAGAGACAGACTTTTGGCCAAGAGTAGTTAACTTTACGATCTTCGCAGCACTGCTTTACTATTTGCTTGCCAACCCGATCAAAAACTTCTTCAAAGGAAGAAAAGAAGATATAGCAGCACAGCTTAGAGAGATAGAAGATAAACTTCAAGCAGCTAAAGATGAGAAGAAAGAAGCTCAAACTCGTTTGGATGAGAGTGGAAAGAAAGCTGAACAGATCATTGCTGATGCGAAAAAAGAAGCAACTCTTTTAGCGCAAAAGATCTCTGAAGCAAATGAAAATGAGTTGATTCTTATGGAAAAACAACTTGAAGAAAAAATGACTTTAGAAGAGAGAAAATCTGCCAGAGAAGCGATCGATGAGATCTTGAGTGAGAATATCACGAATGACGACATCATGATCGATGAAGCTAAAGTAGTTGATATTATTTCTAAGAAGGTGGCATAGATGGAAGAGTTGATCGCTAAAAGATATGCACAAGCACTTTCATCAGTAAGTAAAGATATTGCAAGTATTGTAGAAGTACTTAATGTACTTTCTGAAGCTATCAGCACTGAAGAAGTAAAGTCAGCTTTAACTTCTCCTATCGTTGCAGGTGAAAAAAAGACAGAGATGATCCTGTCTGCACTTGGTGACAAGGCAGATAGTACACTTGTCAACTTTATTAAGATCTTAGGTGAAAATAAAAGACTTGACTTGATTCCTGCTATTGCTAAAGTACTTAATGCAGACTTACAAAAAGAGTCAAATCAATACGAGGGTGTATTGAAGAGCAAAGAGACACTTGGTAAAGAAGAATTAAGTAAGCTTGAAGAGACACTTAAGAGATATACAGGTTCTACGATTAAATTGACACAAGAAAAAACGGATCTTGACGGGTTACGTGTTTCAGTTGATGATTTGGGTATTGAGGTTAACTTCTCTAAGCAGAGAGTTAAGGAACAACTAATTGATTTCATTAAGAAATCTTTATAGTTATCTAAAAGAAAGGAGTATCAGTGGCAGTAAAATTGCAAGCAGATGAGATAAGTTCAATCATCAAAGAGAGAATTGAGAACTTTGAGATTGATGTTGACATCAATGAAATAGGAAAAGTAGTAGGTATCGCAGACGATATTGCAACAGTATATGGTCTTAACAATGTTATGGCAGGAGAGGTTGTAGAGTTTGATAATGGTGCTAAAGGACTAGTATTAAACCTTGAAGAGGCAAACGTAGGTGTTGTTGTTCTTGGTACAAGTGCCGGTATTAAAGAAGGTATGAGCATTAAGAGAGTTGGAGAACTTCTTAAAACACCAGTTGGCGATGCTATGATCGGTAGAGTTGTTAACCCACTTGGTGAAGCTATTGATGGTAAAGGTGCGATTGAAACAACTGAGCACAGATTTGTTGAAGAAAAAGCACCAGGGATCATGGCTAGAAAGTCTGTTCATGAGCCACTTCAAACAGGTATCAAAGCGATTGATGCACTTGTACCGGTTGGTAGAGGTCAAAGAGAGCTTATTATTGGTGATAGACAAACTGGTAAAACAACATTGGCTATTGATACGATCATCAACCAAAAAGGTCAAGATGTTGTATGTATCTATGTTGCTATCGGTCAAAAACAATCAACAGTAGCTGCTACAGTGAAAAAACTTGAAGAGCATGGTGCAATGGATTATACGATCATCTTAACTGCTAGTGCATCTGACTCTTCAGCGTTACAATTCCTTGCTCCATATGCCGGTGTAACAATGGCTGAGTACTTCAGAGACAATGGTAGACATGCAGTTATCTTCTATGATGACCTTTCTAAACATGCAGTTGCGTACAGAGAGATGTCACTTATTCTTAGAAGACCTCCAGGTAGAGAGGCATACCCAGGTGATGTTTTCTATCTTCACTCAAGACTTCTTGAAAGAGCTGCAAAACTTTCAGATGAATTAGGTGGCGGTTCTATTACTGCATTCCCTATTATTGAAACTCAAGCAGGTGATGTTGCGGCGTATATCCCAACAAACGTTATCTCTATTACGGATGGTCAGATCTTCCTTGAAACAGACTTGTTCAACTCTGGTATCAGACCAGCGATCAACGTAGGTCTTTCGGTTTCACGTGTTGGTGGTGCTGCTCAGATCAAAGCAACAAAACAAGTTTCAGGAACACTTAGACTTGACCTTGCTTCATTTAGAGAGCTTCAGGCATTTGCACAATTCGCATCTGACCTTGATGACTATACTAGAGGTCAACTTGAGCGTGGACAAAGAATGGTAGAAGTGCTTAAGCAAGGACCATATGCTCCAGTGCCTATTGAAAAACAAGTTGTTATTATCTTTGCTGGTGCACAAGGATTCTTGGATGATATCCCAGTAGCAAGCGTAACGAAGTTCGAAGCTGACCTTATGCCGTTTATGGAAGCAAAATATGCTGGTATTTTAGAAAGTATTAGAACTGATAAAAAAATCACTGACGATACGGATGCTGAGCTTAGAAAAGCAATTGAAGATTTCAAAGCATCTTTTTCGGCGTAAGAAAGGCTTAGAATGGCTAATTTAAAAGAGATAAAGCGTAAGATCGGAAGTGTTAAGAACACACAAAAGACGACTAACGCCATGAAGCTTGTCTCTTCTGCTAAACTGAAAAGAACAGAAGAGCTTGCTAAAAAATCTAGAGTCTATGCTGCAAAGTTGACCGAACTCATAAATGAGATCGCTCAAAAAATGCAACAGTCTCATGCAGATGGTATCGATAATGTCTATTTTAAGGATGTACCAAATCCTAAAAAAGTAGATATTATCTTTATTACTGCGGACAAAGGTCTTTGTGGTGGTTTTAATGTACAAACGATCAAAAGAACAAATCAACTGATCGCTGACTATAAAGCGCAAGATGTAAAAGTGTGTCTGAGAGCAGTGGGTAGAAAAGGGATCGATTATTTTAAATTCAACAATGTTGAATTGGGTAATGAGATCATTGGGCTTTCTGCCGCACCAGATTTTAAGCAAGCATCAGAGTTCATCTCTGAAGTGGCAGAAGCATATGTCAATGGTGAAACAGATAAGATCATTTTGGTGCACAACGGCTATGTAAACATGATCACTCAAGAAATTAGAGAAGATCAGATTTTACCGGTAGATACATCAAAATTAGAGCTTAACGCTGTTTCAACTTCAGAACTTGAAGTAGAGCCGGATGATGATGATACACTTCTTGCTGCATTGGTTAAGCGTTATGTTGAGTATACAATGTATTACTCACTCATCGATTCATTGGCTGCAGAACACGCTGCACGTATGCAAGCAATGGACGCAGCAACTACAAATGCTAAAGAGATGGTAAAAGAACTTACTGTGAAGTATAACAAAGCAAGACAAGAAGCCATTACGACTGAACTCATTGAGATTATCAGTGGTATGGAATCAATGAAATAATTAGAGGAGAAGAAATGACAGGTAAAATAGTACAAGTCTTAGGTCCCGTTCTAGATGTGGATTTTATAGACTACCTACCAGAGATCAATGAAGCGTTAGAAACAACAATCATGATCGAGGGTAAAGAGCAAAGATTGGTTTTAGAAGTAGCAGCACAACTTGGTGATAACAGAGTAAGAACAATTGCTATGGATATGAGTGAAGGTGTTGTAAGAGGTCAAGAAGTTAGAGCAACTGGTGACTCTATCAAGGTTCCTGTAGGTGAAGAAGTTCTTGGACGTATCTTCAACGTTATCGGTGAAGCTATCGATGAAGCTGGTGAAGTAAATGCTAAAGAGTACTGGTCGATCCATAGAGATCCACCGGTATTCGAAGACCTAAGTACATCAACAGAAGTTTTTGAAACGGGTATTAAAGTAGTTGACCTTCTTGCGCCATACTCAAAAGGTGGAAAAGTTGGACTATTTGGTGGTGCCGGTGTTGGTAAAACCGTAATTATTATGGAACTTATCAACAACGTTGCTATGAAACACAGTGGTTACTCTGTATTTGCCGGTGTTGGTGAAAGAACTCGTGAAGGAAATGACCTTTACTACGAGATGAAAGAATCAAAAGTACTTGACAAAGTTGCACTGTGCTACGGTCAAATGAGTGAACCTCCTGGAGCACGTAACCGTATTGCTCTTACTGGTCTTACTATGGCTGAGTACTTTAGAGATGAGATGGGTCTTGATGTATTGATGTTTATCGATAATATCTTTAGATTTGCTCAATCAGGTTCAGAGATGTCTGCACTTCTTGGTCGTATCCCTTCAGCTGTTGGTTACCAACCAACACTTGCTAGAGAGATGGGTGCACTTCAAGAAAGAATTACATCAACAACAAAAGGTTCTATTACTTCTGTTCAAGCTGTATATGTTCCTGCGGATGACTTGACGGATCCAGCTCCTGCATCTGTGTTTGCTCACCTTGATGCAACAACAGTTCTTAACAGATCTATTGCTGAAAAAGGTATCTATCCTGCGGTTGATCCATTGGATTCAACTTCAAGAATGCTTTCTCCGCAAATTGTTGGTGAAGAGCACTATAACTTGGCTCGTGGTATTCAGCAAATTCTTCAAAAGTATAAAGACCTTCAAGATATCATTGCGATTCTTGGTATGGACGAGCTTTCTGAAGATGACAAACTTGTTGTTGAAAGAGCAAGAAAGATTGAAAAATACCTTTCTCAACCATTCCACGTTGCTGAAGTATTTACTGGTACTCCAGGTGTATATGTTACACTTGAAGAGACTATCGAAGGATTTAAAGGTCTTCTCGAAGGTAAATATGACGACATGAATGAAGCTGCGTTCTACATGGTAGGTAACATAGCTGAAGCTGTTGCGAAAAACGATAAGATCAACGCTAAATAAGCGAGTCTTTAAAGGATAATTATGGAACTTATGAAGCTAGAAATAGTCACACCAGACGGTGTGATCTTTGACGCTGAAGTAAAACAGGTAACACTGCCAGGTAGTGAAGGTGAATTTGGTGTTCTACCATCTCACGCTACATTGGTATCGTTACTCGATACAGGTGTGATCGTTATCGAAAAATCTGACTCAAGTGAAGTAGCGGTTGCTATCAACTCTGGGTATGTGAAAGTCGAAGAAGAAAAAACCACGTGTATCGTTGATGGTGCAGTCGCTCTCTCTGGTGAGGACAGTGACCTTGCTAAAGCACTTGAAGCAGCCAAAGAGTTGCTCAAGAGTGCAGAATCTTCTAAGGTAGCTATCGCATCTGCGGTAAGCAAAGTAGAGCATATGGGAAAGTCTCTTTAAATTGGGATCTCTCCTAGATTATTTCATAGACAGCAGTGCAATTACTATTTTTGTACTGCTTCTGCTCTCTGTTTATTTCATCGCTACATTTTGGGTATTTTTAGATAGATTTTATATCTTAAACTCACGCATAGGCTCTGAAGCCAAATCACTTAAAGCACTCTATACAGGTCAGTCAAAATCAGTGGCTAGTTCTTCACTTATTTTTACTTATCTGTCTCGTGTAAACACTCCAAATAAAGCCATACTGGAAGCAGCATCTTCTGATGCGATCCGTGTTTCAACCAAAGGGCTCACTTGGCTCTCCATTATCGCATCTACTTCACCGTTCATCGGTCTTTTTGGTACAGTTATAGGGATACTTGAAACCTTTTCTAAACTCGGTTCACAGTCCAGTGCCTCTTTAAGTGTAGTTGCTCCAGCCATATCTGAAGCCCTCATCGCAACAGCGGCAGGTATCGCTGTGGCGATCTTTGCGTATACTTTTCATTTGATCTTGAAACGTAAAGCATATGAACTTAGCTCACTTCTTACCTCTCAGTCAGAAGTGATTCTTTCTCAGGTTAATGAGGAGTAGTTATGTTCTCATGGGATGATAGTCCGGACTTAAACATCACGCCTCTTGTGGATGTTATGTTGGTACTCATGGCGATACTTATGATCACTGCACCGACAATTACTTTTCAAGAGCAGATAGCTCTTCCTCAGGGTTCTAAAACTGTTAAGGTCACGAAGTTAAAAACACTTACTATTCGTATGGATAAAGATCAAAAAATCTATCTCAATAACGATATCTACGGATTGGATACTTTTGCAGATGATTTTGTAAATCAATCCGTAAAATTTGATAAAAACTCTGAAGTCTATATACATGCAGATGAACAACTTAAATATAAAAATGTAATGTACTTACTTAAAAGTGTCAAAGCTGCCGGTTTTGAGAAAGTATCATTAATTACAGAATGATGAAAAAGTCCTCTAAACTCATATCGGGTGTGTTGGCTTTTGCTGTCTACTTTACTATCATTGGTTTACTGGTTTTTTATTTTAATACACGTGACGAAAAAAAGTCTATACATTATGTGAAAAAAGATGAAAAGCGTATTCAAGTGGCTATTGCTACGCCTACGAAGGTCACAACCCCTAAACCCAAGCCGAAACCAAAGCCAAAAGTCAAACCGAAGCCTAAGCCAAAACCAAAGGTTGAATCTAAAGTAAAACCGAAAGTGAAGCCAAAACCTAAACCAAAGACCAAAAAAGAGGTAAAGAAAAAGGTCATTAAAGAGAAAGTAGTCAAAAAGGTAGTGAAGAAAAAAGATGAAAATCTTACGAAACCTAAAAAAATAAATAAACCTAAAGACCTTTTTGCCAACGTAAAAGCACCTAAAAAGAAAAACCTTATAGTAGTAACGGATAAGCCTATAAAAACGACACCCAAAAATAACCTCATAAAGGTGACAGATAAACCTATAAGTGCGAGTGAACGTATAAGTTCTTCACTCAAAGTAGAAAAAAACAGTGACAGCGGTGTAGAAAATGCTTATTTGGCAAAAGTACAAAGTATGCTGGAGGGTTGGCCTGCCCAGAGCGAATATGCAGGTGAGAAAGTGAAAGTCTTGTTACATATAGATCCTACGGGATCATTTGAGTTTAAACTCAAAACTGCTTCAAACAATGAAGATTTCAATACAGGTTTGATAGCTTTTCTTGAACAACTTCAAGGTATCGGTTTTGGCAGTCATAATGCTGGTAGAACGTATAAGTTTGAAGCAGAATTTATAGCGAAAGAGTAGGGTAGAGAGATGCATAAAACGATAGCGTATCAAGGTGTTCAGGGTGCTTATTCGGAGCAAGCTTGTAAAAATGCTTATGGAACATATGAGACCATTGCATGTGATACTTTTCATGAAGCGATGTGGCTAGTGGAGCAGGGAGATGCTGATCTGGCGATGATCCCTTTGGAGAACTCTACGGCTGGTAGAGTAGAAGAGATCTATAGATTGATCCCTAAAATGGCACTGCATGTCATAGGTGAGCACTTTGAACCTGTCGTGCATTGTTTACTTGCTTTGCCTAATGCAAAGTTGGAAGATCTGAAATATGTTGCTTCACATCCTCAGGCATTGGCACAGTGTCATAACAACATTATCTCATTAGGCTTGAAAGCAGAAGCAAAACTTGATACCGCAGGTGCAGCCAAAGAGTTGGTTGAGTTAAAAGACATGCAAAGAGCAGCTATCG